>WFMT01000047.1 GCA_015488975.1 Campylobacteraceae bacterium
AGCTCAAATGCAAAAAAAATCATAGAAAAAGTATTGGCAAAAGATAAAAAAGTTTTATTTGTACCAGATCGCTGCCTGGGTCAGAATGTAGCTATACAAATGGGTCTTACATCCGCTGTTATAGGAGAAGACAGTGATGAAAAAATAAAAGAAGCTAAAATCATTTGTTACAATGGATTTTGCTCTGTTCATCAACTTTTTTCCTTGGAAGATATTGAATTTTATAGAAAAAAATTTCCAAATATTCTTATAGCCTCACATCCAGAATGCAAACCTGAAGTTTGTGATAATTCTGATTTTGTTGGCTCAACAAGTCAACTTATAAAGTTCATAACCACTCTGCCTGAAGATCAAAAAGTAGCAGTCGGAACTGAGTTTAACATGGTAAATAGATTGAGAGAAAAAAATACATATATATTATCATCAACTAAACCAGAATGTCCAACTATGAATGAAACAACTCTAAAAGATTTATACAATACATTAAAAAGCATAGAAAATAAAACTTTTGAAAATGAAATACAAGTGGACAAAAATGTGATAAAATGGGCAAAAGTAGCACTTGACAGGATGATGAAAGTAAAAATAGATTGAGGCAAAAATGATAAAAAATTTCGTAAAAAAAGCATTACAAGAAGATGTAGGCAGAGGAGATCTTTTCAGACTCGTAGGAAAAAATAGAAAAGTTACTGCAAAAATAGTCTCAAAAGAGAATGGGATACTATCTGGAGTTGATTATGTAAAATCTCTTTGCAAAGTAGAAAAAATAAAATATGAATTTTTTAAAAAAGACTCTATGGTATTAAAAAAAGGCGATGTTATAGCTTCATTTGAAAGCAAAGCAAGTAAAATCCTGATGTGCGAAAGAACAATGCTAAATCTTTTACAACACGCAAGCGGCATAGCAACAAATGTACACTTTTACATGGAAAAATTAAAAGACAATAAAATAAAACTGCTTGATACAAGAAAAACAAGACCACTTCTTAGAGTTTTTGAAAAATATGCTGTAAGGTGCGGCGGGGGAAGCAACCACAGAATGGGACTGGACGATTGTTTAATGCTTAAGGATACTCATTTACAAACTATAGATAACCTTGAAGATTTTATAAAAAGATCAAGATACAAATTGCCCTATACTACAAAAATAGAGGTAGAGTGCGAAAGTATAAAAGATGCAAAATATGCTATGCAGTGCCGATGCGATATGGTAATGTGCGATAATATGAGTATTGAAGATATAAAAGAAGTTGTAAAATATAAAAATGAGAATTTTCCTCATATTTTACTCGAAGCCAGCGGAAATATCACAAAAGAAAATATCTTGGAATTTGCCAAAAGTGGTGTTGATGCGATCAGCAGTGGAAGTCTAATCCATCAGGCAACCTGGCTTGATTTTTCGATGAAAATCGAGTAAGATTATAAAAAATGGCTGATGATCAAGAAAAAACGGAGGAGCCGACCTCCAAAAAGATTGAAGATGCCAGAGAAGAAGGGAATGTTCCCAAAAGTCAGGATTTTAGTGGATTTATTACTCTTTTTGTAGCTGTTTTAGCTATGTTTTGGCTTATCAGATTTATGGCCAGCAAGATAGAAAATCTCTACAGATACTATATCTCATTTGTAGGAAGTGAGATTACTCAAGATAAAATTTTTTCAATGTCACTATTTACTCTGAAAGAACTTCTTTTAGCAGTATTGCCGATAGCTTTATTTGTTGCAGCAGCTGGAATACTTGCAGCTTTTATACAGTATGGTTTTGTCTTTACAACCAAGCCACTTACGCCTGATTTGAAAAAAATTGACCCCATAAAAGGGATGAAAAATTTAGTTTCTATGAAAAAACTCATAGAAACTGTTAAAGTCGTCTTGAAAGTTGCATTTGTCTTTGCCATAGCATTTTATTTTTTAATTACTTTTGTAAAGCAGCTTCCACATGTAATTTATTATTCGATATTTGAGCAAATAATTTGGCTTAGAGACAAAGCAATTTTGCTGACTTCTGTAATGCTTATACTGTTTTTGGTTTTAGCTCTTGCTGACTTGCTTATAGTGAGATATCAATATTTTAAAGATTTGAAAATGAGCAAACAAGAGATAAAAGATGAATTTAAGCAAATGGAAGGCGACCCTATAATCAAATCAAGAATAAAAAAACTTCAAATGCAATTAGCTCAAAAGAGAATGATGCAAGAAGTACCAAATGCAGATGTTATCATAACAAACCCGACACATTATGCAGTTGCTATAAGATACGATAAAACAAAAGATACTTCACCTGTGGTAGTGGCAAAAGGTATAGATACCATAGCTTTAAAGATAAAAGAAATAGGCAGAGAACATATGGTGCAAATAGTAGAAAATCCACCTTTGGCAAGAGAATTATACAAACTTTGTGATATTGATAAAAATATACCTGAGATTTTGTATAAAGCAGTAGCAGAAGTCTTAGCTTTTGTATATAAAAGCAGTAATAAACATAATTTTTAGATTATAAAGAGTATAATTCAAAATGTTTAAAAAAGCCGTAAATCTTATAGAAAAATCAAATAATATAGTTATAGTTTCACATAAAAATCCTGATGCAGATACAATAGGATCGATGCTTGGTCTTGGCATATCTTTGAAAACCATCAAGAAGAAGGTATTTTATTTTAATATAGAAAAAGAGTTACCAAAAAAATTTGATTTTTTACCAAGTTATTCAAAAATAAAAAATAATTTTCCCAAATACTGTGATCTTGTAATTAGTGTTGATTGTGGCTCTTTCGATAGAATCGGCATACCTAAGAAAAATTTTTCTATACTAAATATAGATCACCATAAAACAAATACTCTTTTTGGGGATGTTGATATAATAAATAAAGATTACGCCAGTACCTCAATGGTTGTTTTTGAGCTTTTAAAGTATGCAAAATATAAAATTTCACCAGAATGTGCCACTTGTCTTTATGCAGCACTTGCAGAAGACAGCGGATATTTTAAATTTGACAGAGTAAATGCAAAAACATTTGAAAATGCATCAGAACTTATAAACTTTGGAGCTAAACCAAATAAAATAGCTAATTTATTAACCAATAGGAATTCTTTGGCAAAGTTAAGATTGATGCAAATATACTTATCATCAATGGAACTTAAAAAATATGCAAAAGTTTGTATCTGCAGGCTTAGTATTAACGATTTTAAAAAAAGTGGTGCACTTATAAGTGATAGTGAAAATCTCGTCCAAATAGGACTCTCTTTGGCAACAGTCGAACTTAGTATATTTATGTATGAATTACAAAACAGACAATATAAAATTTCATTGCGAAGTAAAAATGGTATAGATTGTTCTGAGATTGCAATTTATTATGGTGGTGGTGGTCATAAAAAATCTGCTGGGTTTACAGTTGATTTAAAAGATATAGATGATATAATTGATAATATTTTAAAAAAGGTTGACAGATGAGACAAAAAAAAGGTTTTTCAGGCATTATTGTAATAATCATTTTGTTATTGGTTGCAGGAGGAGTTTTCTTTATATATAAATCCAAATATTTTGAAAGAAATGCTCCAAAAATAATTTCACAAAACGAAATATATTGGAATTTAAAGAAACCTCTTGATGTACAACTTCAAGATGACAGTGGCATTAAATTTGCTCAGGCTATTTTGAATGATGGAAAAAACAATACAGTATTGGCAAATAAAATATATTCAAATCCAAAAAAAGATATACAACTGATGATAAAACCTCCAAAAGACAGTTTTATGTACAAAAAAAATCACTTTACCCTAACAATACAAGCTGTCGATTCTAGTAAATGGAATTGGTTTCAAGGAAATAAAGCGATAAAAAAAATTAATATTATAATTGATACAAAAAGACCAAAACTTTATGTAATAAGATCATCTTACGGTATAAGAAAAGGCGGAAGTGCTTTGGTAATCTTCAAAGCAAGTGATAAAAACTTGAAAAGTCTATATATTAAAACACCATTTGGTAAAAAGTTTTACCCGACTCCTTTTTATAAAAAAGGATACTACATATCACTTTTAGCCTGGCCGGTAGAGCAAAAAAATTTCAGTGCGAATATTGTTGCGATTGATAAAGCAAACAATATATCAACAGCTCATGTTCCACTATATTTTAAATCTATGAAATACAGAAAAACAAATATCACTTTAACTGAAAATTTCTTAAATAATAAAGTAGCAAATTTTATAAATGATGTTGCACCGAAAATGTCAAATAAAACTCCTGTTGAAAAATTTGTTTATATAAATGAGACAATCAGAAAGATAAATGAAGATTTGATAAAAAAGGTTACAACGCCCACAGATACTGATATGATATCTAACTTTTATCTAAAACGATTTTATCCATTGATAGATGCTGCTGCTGTTGCTGGATTTGGAGATCATAGAACTTACTATTACAAAGGTCAGATTGTAAGTCATTCTTATCATTTAGGGATTGATTTGGCAAGTATAGCAAGAGCTAAAATAAGAGCTTCAAACAAGGGGGTTGTAGTATTTGCCAAATTTAACGGGATTTATGGAAACAATATGATTATATATCATGGATTGGGTTTATATACTTTATTTGGGCATTGTTCAGAGTTTATTGCCCAAAAAGGAGACAGTGTTAAAAGATCACAAGTGATAGCAAGAACAGGGAAAACAGGTATGGCATTGGGGGATCATTTACACTTTGGCGTTTATGTTCAAGGTGTCGCCGTCTATCCTAAAGAATGGATGGATTCTCACTGGATAAAACTAAACATATTTGATATCATTAAAGACGCAAAAAATATTATAAATAAAAATTAGCAAAAATTTTGCTTTTTTAAACAAAATTATTGTATCATGAGCAATAATTTTAAAAGAGAGGTTTTCTTGAAACAAAGAACAATAGCAAAAACAGTTAAAGGAGTTGGTATAGGATTGCACAAGGGTGATCCTGTTGAGATAATACTCGAACCACTTGAAGCGGACATGGGAATAAGATTTTTTAGATCAGATCTTAATGTAAGCATAGAGTTAAAACCTGAAAATGTTGTAGATACAAGGATGGCTACTGTCATAGGCAATGACAATGCAACCATCTCCACAATAGAACATTTGCTTTCTGCTGTTTATGCATACGGAATTGATAATATAAGAATTTCGGTAAACTCATCTGAAGTCCCAATCATGGATGGAAGTGGAGCAAGCTTTTGCATGATGCTTGATGAGGCAGGAGTAATGGAGCTTGATAAAAGTAAAAATGTAATGATCATAAAAAAAGAAGTTATATATAAAGATGGGGAAAAATATACAAAAATCCTTCCGTCAAAGATTGCTGAGTATAGTTTTAAGATAAATTTTAACCATCCTATTATAAAAGAGCAAGAATATAACTTTATTTTTAGCAAAAGAGATTATATCAAAGAGATTTCAAAAGCAAGAACTTTTGGATTTTTAAAAGATGTTCAAATGCTTAGAAGCATGGGATTAGCACTTGGTGGTTCTTTGGATAATGCTATTGTGTTAGATGAAAAAAAGATGTTAAATAATGATCCATTAAGATATCAAAATGAATTTGTAAGACATAAAATTTTAGATGCCATAGGGGATATGAGTCTTCTTGGCATGCCTGTCATAGGAAAATATGACTCTTATGCAGGAAGTCACAATTTGAACCATCTTCTAACTTTAAAGATTTTAAAAGATAGCTCTAATTATGAAATTAGAAATTTAAATGAAGAATACGAAAAAGAATTTTCAAGGGCATTTGCATAAAAAAAAATATTGAAGTGGTCGTTGTTTCTTTAACAGCACCTTTATTAATCGGTCTTTATCATAATAAACTTATCTTTAAACATTTTTCAAGTGAAGAAAAGGCAAGTGAAGTTTTACCGAAAATATTTAATGATATAGAAATGAATTATAATATTACCGGTCTTTATTATGCCAAAGGACCCGGAAGTTTTATGGCAATAAAAATAAGTTATATTTTTTTAAAAAGTTATGCTATTGTAAAAAATATTTTTTTAAAATCTGCTGATGGATTTTATTTCAATAACAATCAACCTATAAAATCAATAGGGAAAATGTATTTTATAAAAAAGGAAAATAGTATTATTCTTAATTCAGATATTCAAAACAAGCCAATAGATTTTTCTTTGCCCAATACTATAAAAAGCAAAGATTTCACCAATGATTGCGTCCCACTGTATATTCTGCCAGCGGTATAAAGAAGATTTATGACTATAAATGTTCCTGCTACTAGTGCTAATTTAGGACCGGGTTTTGATACATTGGGTATTGCTATCGGACTTGAAAATAAAGTTACAATAACAAAAAGTAAATTTTTCAGCTTATCCATCAAAGGTGAAGGCTCGGATAGAAAAAGATTTAAAAATAATAATTTATTTGTACATATTTTTTATAAAATTTATACTCAACTAAATCAAAGACGAGATAATTTTAGATTTAAATTTTTTAATGAAATTCCAATTTCAAGAGGTTTAGGAAGTAGTTCAGCTATCATAACAAGTGCTGTGGCCGCCGCTTATAATCTTCACAATAAAGAAACTGATAAAAATATTATTGTTAATAAATCATTAGCTTTTGAAAATCATCCAGATAATATAGCACCAGCTGTCCATGGTGGCTTTACCATTTCCGTTGTTGAAAATGAAAAGGTTTATACTCAGAAAAAAAATATACCTGATTTTTTAAGAGCTGTAGTGGTTATCCCGCGTCATCCGATGTCAACTGCAAAATCAAGAAGTGTATTGCCTAAAGAATACAATATAAAAGATATTGTTTATAATATATCAAGAAGTTCTTTTTTAACAGCGGCTATACTTAATGAAAATTGGGAGCTTCTTAAGATAGCCTCAAAAGACAAACT
>WFMT01000048.1 GCA_015488975.1 Campylobacteraceae bacterium
AAACTCTATATTTTTACAAGCACTGCACGCTCTCGCATTATAGCCTTGCTTTGAAGTTCTGCATGTGGATATATCTCTGATCGCTTTTTGTTGTGTGAAAGTCAAGGTGTTGTTTGAAGCATAAGCATCACTATAAAGTGTCAATATGTCTTGCAGTTCATAGAGGGGTTTTTTATTGGGTTTCTCAGCAGCATCACACATACCAAGGTTATAGCATTAAGTCATTTTGAGGTTTAAAAAACAGGGCAAATCGCCATGAAATAGAGAGAAAATTTGGATCTCCTGCCGTTAGGCTTCATATAACGGTTGAATAGAAGCATAAATTACCGTAAGGTAATTTATTGCTTTCCTATGATTTGTTGTGCTTTTGAGTAGTATATAGTTTGCTATATGTTTCTATTATGACTTTTGGTAATCTTCGATAAATTATACCAGCTTTATTCGTTGCCACTAGAACAGTATTGCCTTTTGCTACAATTTCATTTCTTTTATTAATGACTTCATATGCAAAAACTATTTTTAGTTTTGAAAGTTCTTTAATGTATGTTCTTACTATTATTTTTTCATGAATATGTATTGGTTTAAAATTTTCAAAACTCATAGATACAATAGGTAGAACTATATCATAACCATTAGCATTCATATCTAAACCTAAACTTTTTGTCGTTTCTATTCTTGAAGCTTCAAACCATCTTATATAATTGCCATACCAAATTTTACCTGTTTGATCAGTATCATTTAGATATGTTTTTACCACATAATCATAAAAATTATTTTTTATTTGAGGTTTATAAGAATCATTTTTATTTATTTTTTTAAATTTTGATAATGCTGTTGTCATAAGTTTATTATCTTCATCAAATATTTCATATTTAAATAAAAAACTTTCTTTAGAAGTTTTTTCCATATAACAATCAATTAGTAAAAGTTGATCTAGTGAACCCATTTTTATAAATTTAATATCTTCTTGTTCAATGATATAATTTGAATTAAAGTTCATAATATCAAAAGAAATACTTTGCATAAGTTCAGTTCTAGCTTTTTCTAGCCACTTTATATAACTTCCATGCCAAGCCATACCCCAACCATCAGTATCTGATAAATATACTCGCTCTTCATGCTTTATTGAATACATCATTTTTTATCTCTATGTTTAATTTTTTTAAATATTAAAGATTTTACTACATTAAAAATCATATAAGGTTGAAATATATTTAAAGGATGTTTAACAAAATGTAACACTTGTGCAAAAGTATGCCATACTTTTTGATTTGAGCCTGATAAAATAAATAATTGCTTTGAATATACATTTTGAAATTTTAATTTTAAACTACGATTACCTTGAACTTGTGGATATCTAAAGTCTTCACCTGAAGTAACATCCCAAGCAATATTTATTATAGGTGTTATGTTTTTATAATATCGTTTTTCAATATTTTTCAACCCTCTTATTAATGAGTTTTGCAATGCTTTTGCTTCAAGTGCAATAACTGTCATTCCTTGTCCATATATTGGATTAACAACCGTTATTGTATCACCTATAGCTATTACACCTTTTGGAGGATTTGAAAGTTTTTCATAATATCTTCGAATATTTTCAGGTGATTTAAAATATGAAAAATCAGATATTGATGTAGATTGTTTAATAAAATCATAAATTTCATTACTTGCTAAAGATTTGGCATGATTTAAAAAATCATTTTTATCTCTTGGTGCATGGTCATTTAAAGCCCCTGATAATGCAACCATATATCTTTTACCTATTTCATCTTTTTCTATTGGTATAACAGCTCCATATTTTGTATTGTTTGGTGCAAAGGGGTACACAAAAAGTGCTTTCCAATTACATTTTTTTAAATATTCTTCATTGGGTCTAAAAAGCATACTTGTATAACCCATTCCGATTTTTATTCTTTCTTCTTTTGGTGTTTTTATATTATGTTCTTCTAGCCACTTGTAACTTGAGGATGTTCGCCCTGTAGCATCAACAATAAAATCACCATAAATTGTTTCATGATTTTCAATTTTAACTCCTATTATTTTTTTATCTGTATGGCTATATTCAAGACCGACAATATTTAATGAATCAAGGAATTTTACATTTTTACACTGTTCTAATAATTTATTTCTTAGATGATATTCTAAAAATGGACGACTTTGAAATGAAGCTTTTAAGTTTGATTTATATCTAGTTTTCCAAACTCCAAAATGATACCATGCAACATCATTTTGACTATCTACTAAAATAGAACCTTTAGTATTTAAATATTTTGAGAAATTTGGAAAAAATTCATCAAAAATTTTTAAGCCACCATGTAAAACTATATGGAGATGTGCTCCTTGAGGAACTGATTTCCTCTTTTTATCAAAAGAAGATTGATTGTCCTTTTCTATAATTATAACTTCTTCAAAAAAATCAGATAAAACTCTTGCAGATAAAATCCCTGCTATACTTCCACCTAATACTATGGC
>WFMT01000049.1 GCA_015488975.1 Campylobacteraceae bacterium
CAGCTCCCAAAAAGTTACCAAAACCATTTGAAACAAGCCACATTAGTGCAGGAGTATTATTGGAAGTTGTATCTTTTCCCTCGTTCATTGCCATACCTTTTTCTTTGCCCCAGTCATAAAGTACATGAACAAACATTCCTATCAAAGGTACCGGCTCCAATGCACTAAATAAAGCACCGATTTCCCACCAATACTCTGGAGTTCCTATCCAAAAATAGTGATGACCTAAACCTAATATACCTGAACCAAATAGCATTGCAACTTCAATCCAAAGCCACATCTCAACTACTTGTCTGTTTGCATTTACTATCTTTATAAGGCCATAAGCAGCCAATGCACCGACAAAAACTTCCCAAGTGGCTTCAACCCAAAGGTGTATAACCCACCACCACCAGTATTGATCCATTGTGATATTATCAGTAAAAAACATGCCTGCTAAATATAAGCCTGCAAGTGCTATCATATCCGCTAAAATTACAGTCATAATACCGGTTCTTCTGCCTTTTATAGATGTTGCAAAAGTATTTGCTAAAAAGCCGAGAACTACAATAACTATACCGATATCTGCCCATCTTGGTGCTTCAAGATATTCTCTTCCTTCAGTAATAAACCAAATAGTACTTGTTTTTCCAGGTCCAATTTGAACGAAGATAAATACAAGCACAACCACAGCGACTGCAAGAGTCAATATCCAAAACAACAGTTTTGCCATACCGATACCTACTGTCTCTATACCCGTTTCTTCCGGTAAAAGATAATATACCGCACCAATCATTGCATATAACATCCAGACTACCAATGCATTTATATGTATAATTCTTGCAATTGAAAAATCTAATATATCATATAAAAAAGATGGATAAATAAATTGAATAGCTGCAACCAAGCCTAATAGAAGTTGTGCACCAAAAAGAATAACAGCAACCGTAAAATACCAACTCGCTAATTTTTGTGATTCATATTTATAACTATTTCGACCTTGCATAAACTACTCCTTCTTTAATCTTTCCAAAGCCTCGTGGGAAGCCATTTGTGTCAATAGAGGACATTTGCTTCAAAAATGCTACAAGTCCTTTGGCCTCTTTAGCTGTTATATTAAGATTTGGCATCATCCTTGCATGTGTTGGATATTTGCCAGGATGCATCAAAAATTCTGCCATTGCTTCTGCTTTTGTGCTTTTACCGGTCATCGCCTGCATCGGTCCGTTTTTTCCCCAAGCAGGATCAAGCCAAGCTTTTGTAAGATCAGGTGCATAGTATCCGCCGTTACCAAGAAGTGTATGACAATCCATACAGTTTTTAGCCTGTTCGGTGAGTTTGCCTAAATGCAAAAGTGCATCAGCTTCTTTTTGAGTATAATTATCTCTTCCAAAAAACTTCTCTTTTACTTTAAACAAAGAGTTGCCTTTCCCATCGCCACCACCTATAACAGGTACTTCATGTCCTCTTCTAGGATTCATTTTATACTGAATCTCATAGTTAATTACAGTTGCTGAGGGGACTCTTTTATCAATATGCTTATTTATATCCTTTTGGGTTCCCATTGTTATCTGACCCATTGTGTTAAATGTTAACCATATCAACAAAAGTGATGCAAACCCTGTTACCCAAGCAGCAGATCTTTGCCAAAAACGATTATCCGACCAAACGGAAACTTTTTTCTTAGACATTTGTCCTCCTTTTTTTATTTTTCATATCTCTCTTCGGACTTAGTTATCAAATAGAAATATATATATGGTACTATAAGATAAGCAACCATCGCAATAATCATCGCTTTAACTGTAAAAGTCTGACTATGAATTTTTTCCGTAAGAAAATATGTACAGTAAACTTGCAAAATCCAAAAAAAGTATGCTAAAAACATATATATTTTTTTTAGTTTTTGCATTTTAACAAGCGTGACTATACTTGCATACAATAAACCAAATATTAAAATGAACGCTGCAGATAAAAAGATGGGAAGAAAATCATTTATCGCAATAATAGGTCGCACATATAATGGTCCTGACATCTTAATTATCCTTAAGTTTAATATTTAATATTCAAATTATATTTTGTATTGTATTATATAAATAAAATAAAAACATTGATTTAAATCAATTTTTATAGATTATTATTAAAAAAGACAGCAAGTTAGCAATATTAATAATATATTCAAATATTTAATAGTATCATTGTATGATTAAAGTAAAGATTATGTCTGCTTGTTTATCTAAAAAAATATGATTTTCATGTCTTTAAAAAGGAGATTTTAGAGTGAAAGAGATAGTTTTATTGTTAGTTTTTTCGATAGTGTTACTTTTCTTTTCAATTTATCCAGCTATAAAAATAGTTGAATTTTTCGACAAAAATAATAAATTAAGTAGTTTTTATTTTAATCTTTTTACAGTTATTATAACTATATTGATATCTTTAATCGGCGGTTTGTTTTTGCAATATTTTTAACTGGCCTTAAGTATATGCATAAAGTTAGTTATTAAGTAAACATTTTAGTTAAAGAGTCTTTATCTAAAATTTCTAACTCATGTTTATCATTAAACTTAATATAATTTAATTTTTTAAGTTTTGTCAAAATTCTTGATAATGTTTCTGGAGTAGTATTGGTGATTGCGGCTATATCTGTATTTTTTAATTTTTCAAATATTTCACTATGCTCAATAATAAGCTTTACTATTTTAGCTTCGGTTGATAGTATCATTTCCTGATGGATAAAATTTGATAAAATTTTTATTTTTTGCGATAATGATTTTATAATACTAAAAGATATGTTTGGATTTGTAAAAAAATCAACATGTAACCTTTTGTAATCTATTTTTAAAACTTCCACTTTTGTTACTGCTTCGGCCGTAGCCGGAAAAGTTACATTTTCAAAATTTGCTAACTCTCCTATAAGAGATATAGGAGTAAATTGATGTATATATTTTTGTCTTCCTTTTGAGTCTGTTTTGTATAACTTTACAACCCCGTTTAGCAAGACATGTAAAAAGTATGGCATTTCTCCTTCATAAAATAAAATATCTCCACTTTTTAATTCAACTAATGTTGATATTTTATCTATCGCCTCAAGATTTTCTTTATTTAAGTTGCTAAATAGTGCTATATCTTTTAAATACATAAATTACTCACTCAATTTAATCAAATTTTCTTTTGAGATAATTTTAATTTTATGATTTTCTTCAATACTTATATAGCCAGCCTCTTTGAGTTTATTTAATACTCTTGAAAGAGTTTCAGGAGTCATATTTAGTTTTTTTGCAATATCTGTATATTTGGCATTGTAAAAATCATTTACATTTTCTAAAATAAATTTTATAACTCTCTCTTTGGATGTTAAAAACCCATCATCAATCACATTCATTAAAATTAGTATACGCTTATACAAAGATTCTAATAATTTTTGACAAAAAAATAGTTTTTTACAAAAATCATCATCCAAATTAAAATAATCAATTTTTAAAACTTTACATTTTTTTTCACATTCTGCAGTTGCCGGATAAGGAATTTGTTTAAAAATCGCAACTTCTCCAAGAAAATCGATAGCATTTATTGTATGTATATAAAGCTGCTTTCCCTTGGAATTTGTTTTATATATATTAGCGCTCCCTTCAAGAAGCACATATAAGTATTTTGGCTCCTCGCCTTCATAATATATAATTTCTGTTTTATCAAAATAGTTAATACTTGATGAAATATCAAGCTTGGATATTTCCACATCATTAAACTTTGAGAAAAATGGTATTTCCTTTATATTCATTATATAAAACCTTTTAAATATTACTTGTATTATAATCACTTTTTACTTAAATGTTTATATATATTTTAGAGCTATTCTTAAGAATATTTAAGATAAAATACGGTTTATATTGCAGACTGACCTTATACACCATAATGAGCAAAGCTCGTTATGGTGGCAGGAACTAAAAGTCCCTACAGCCCTTTGAAGCTTACAAAAAGTAAGATTTTTCGAGAAAAAAGTGTGTAAGGTCAGCCACAGATACAATAAGCAAAATTTATATATAAAGAATAAATTTACTTGAAATAATAAGGAGTTAGAATGGTTGTACTTATAACCATAATACAAATGTTAAGCATGGTGATAAACCTGTATGTATGGGTTGTTATCATAGCTGCTTTGATAACTTGGGTAAGGCCTGATCCTTACAATCCGATAGTGCAGACCCTAAATAGATTGACTGAGCCGGTTTATACTTATATAAGAAGATATATACCAACTGTAATTGGTGGGATTGATCTCTCTCCTGTAATTCTTATATTAGCTCTTCAATTTGTAGAATTACTTCTTTCAAATATACTTAGAACTCTATAAATGCCAAAACAAAGCAATAGACAATTTTTTTTTATAAAAGTAGCTATTTGTCTATTGGTTATTTCTAATATATCCTTTTCAAAAGAGATAACTTACAAGTTTTTGCAATCAAAGCCAAAAAGTATATATAAAGATTATTATATATGGAGATATTTGGATCAAAACATAAGCTCAAACAATGCATTTTCTCTAATAAGCGAAGTAAAAAGTATGAATAAAAAACTTTTTATAAGATTTGCAAGGAAAATAAATAAAAAAGTTTATAAAAAAGTTCTAAAATGCTATATGCTAAAACCAAATGAGTTTTTAAAAGAGGATGCTGATTGTATTAAGATAGGTTTTAGTATATACGATGGAACAAAACTACCGAAAGAAAAATTGGAGATCATAGAACATAAAATAAAAGACAAATACAAAAAATTGGATAACTCTTTAAAAATTTTATCAAGTAACACGCCCTTTAAAATGTTGCTAAAAGCAAAAAAAGATATTTTTTTTAATGTTTTCAATAATGTAGGCTCGAAATATCGTCAAAAATGGCTAAACAAGATAATAAAACATAATAAAATATTGTTATATTCAAAAAATCGAAAATTTAATAAAACCATTAAGTTAATAGTTACAAATTTAAAACTAAAAAATCTGCAAAAATCATTACTTGATATAAATGGTTCAAATCTGAGTGCTCAAAGCAATTTTTTTCTTGCTATGAATTCACTAAAATTCAATGAAAACAAAAAAGCTTTACAATATTTGGATATTGCAAATAAAAAATATTATTTCAGATTTGATAAAGATAAGGTACTTTTTTGGAAATATCTAATTTCTAATAATTTAGAATTTTTGTATGCTCTTTCAAAAAGTTTCGATATAAACATTTATTCTTTATATGCTCTGCATAAACTTGGAGTTCAACCAAAAAATATAGTAAACAATTTAACTTGTGTAAATACAAAACCTAAATTAAACATAGAAAATCCCTTTAAA
>WFMT01000050.1 GCA_015488975.1 Campylobacteraceae bacterium
ACCTTTTTAATGGAGTAAAAAAGTTGATAGAAAAGGAATCAAGCCTATAAGGTTGGTTATTTGCATCTTTTTAGTAAGCTTTGGCTTGGATGAGAGAAAAGGGTACTTGTAAGTAAATAAGTCATTTGGAAATGGTTGAGAGTATATCAAAAACTATCTCCTGAAAGTGAAATTCGCTAAAAACTTCAACCCTTTTCTCAGCTCTTAACATATCATTTATCATTTGTGTAAACACTTTGTCATATCCTTGTATATTCTTTAATTTATCAAGTTTTCTTGGAAAAGTGGGAGTGAAGTGATTGTAAACTTCATACGGTTCTCTTTTTGCAATGCTTTTATATAAAGCTCTGCCTATCTCAAATATCTCAAATATCTCATTTTTTCCAGTTTTTATATCCTTTTTAAAGCCAATCTCAATATCAAGTTTCAAAACCCTTATATAAGTTAAAATCATCAGCATAAAGCCTATGCCGGCTTTTGAGTAATCGTTTATAATTCTTGAGTAAAAATGCTCAAAAGTTTCTCTTTTTTCTCTCATTCTTTTATACTCAAGCATCAGTGATTCTACAAAGTATTTGGCAAATCTTAAAGGAACTGATTTTAAGATGCTTTTTGCTATGGTCGCATCTCTTGTATTTTTACCGCCTAAAAATATATGAACCCCGTACTCGTTTTGATCATTAAACTTTACTTTACATCCCTCAAATCCCACATCTCCCAAGTCATGCAAGCCACATCCTTTTACACAGGCCGACCAGTAAAGCCTAATTTTTGCATCATTTCCAAGAGGTACTTTCTCTTCAAGATATTTTGTAAGCTCTATAGCATCTGGTTTATTTGGTATGACTCCAAATTGGCAATGCTCTAACCCAGCACAAGCTATAAGGTGATTGGCATAAGGCGATGCAAGACTTTTGTGCTTGTTAAAATAACTCTCTTTTAATGTATTGTCTATATTGTCTTTTTTTATATTCAAAAGATAGAGATTTTGCTCTATATCGATGCTAAGACTCCCGCTTCCATATCTTTTACATACATTGGCAGCTTTTATCATATCGCTTCCACTAAATACTCCTGCCATTACCACTGAATGCAAAGCAAAAGTACCGTCTTTAAGCATGGTTTTCCCCTGATCGCTATCTACAAAATCCATTTTGGTTAAAGTAATACCTGCTGTTTGAAAGTTTATGCCTGCTTCTTTTCTTATGGCATCTGTTATCGTCTCCATACCAACACTCTCAATAAGAAAGTAAAATCTGTTTTTATTTCTATTGTCCCTAAAACCATACTTGATGAATAGCTTCATAATGGCTTCATAAGCACTTACAGCTTCACTTTCACTCCGTAAAAATATATCAGCATTTTGAGCGATTTTACCGACTTTACCGCCCAGATAGAGATTGTATCCGTATAAGCCCTCTTTTTGAGCCAGAACAAAGCAGCAATCATGACCAAAGGCATTGCATCTGTTGGAGATTGAACCTGTTATAGAAGTATTGAATTTTCTTGGAAGTGTACCTAAGAATTCCGGATTTTTTAAAAATTTATCCTCTATTTTTTTAAGCAAATTGTCTGAAGGCAGTATATTGTCATATCCTAAACTATCAAGTGGATCAGCTACAATCCCTCTAAAGTTATCAACCCCTGTTTGATAAGCACTCAAACCCACACTCTCTAGTTTTTTTATAATAGTTGGCAAATCCTCAACTCTTATATATCTAAGCTCAATTTGAGCTCTTGTAGTCAAATCCATATAATCTTTACAAAACTCTCTCGCTATCTCGCCAACTGCCAAGGCTTGATCATAATTTAACTGACCGCCTCTTATCCTTAGTCTCATCATAAATTGATTTGGTGTGGCAGGCTTGTCAAATATACCAAAGCATTTTAAGAAAAATCCTTTATCCTCTTTTGGTATACTCTTGTAACCGTTTTTTGCATACTCTTCAAGTTTATTATAAGCTTCAATGGGATTTTTTAACTCTTTTAATTTTTCTATTTTATTCAATTTAAAACTTCTGCTTATTTTTGCTTTTTCTAATTGTCTCATATTTATCCTAAATAGTAATATCGTAATAACTATCTAACAAAGTTAGATAGTTATAATTATAGCAGTTGTAATTCATTAATTAAACAATTAATTGATGAATAAATAATCAATTAATTGTTTGTAAGAGTTTTGATGTTTTTGTTATGATAAATTTTTTAGGATTGGAGTTACTTAATATTAATACTATTTAAAAAAGAGTATCTTTGGTAAAAATTTTCTTGAGTCAATTTTTAAAGGTTTACCTATATAAAAACCTTGTGCCATTTTAATATTGTATTTTTTCAATAAATCAAATATTTCCTTACTTTCAACAAGCTCAGCAATACTTTCTATATTGTGAGATTCACAGGTATTTATGATTTCTTTTAGTATAGTCCTTGCATTTTCATCTGTAAGTAATTTTTTTATTATTGAGCCGTCAATTTTTAATATATCAGGTTTTATGCTGATTAAGTGGTTCGAATTTAGCCTGTCATCTGTAAAATTATCTATTGCTATTTTGACTTTCATACATTTTAGCATATTTATTTTTGTTTTGAATTCTTCAATTCCTCTTATTTGTATATCTGCAAATAATTCAATCGCAAGCATATCTGCAAATTGAATATTTTTTTGTATTAATTCTTTTATCATTGTAAAAATAGAGTTATTAGACAAGTCACTTATATTTATATTTACACTTGCGTAAATACCATGTTTTTTAATTGCACTAAAAGCTTGCTTAAACATGTCTTTAGTTAATATTTCGTATATAGAAGTATCTTTTATGATTGGCAAAAATTGAGAAGGAAGATATAAATTATCATTTTTGTCGGTTATTCTAGCTAATGCTTCGTATTTTACTATTTTTCCGGTTTTGATATCCAAGATTGGCTGAAAATATGCTTTCAATCGGTTTTCTTTTATATCGGTATCAATATCTTTTAATATTGAAGAATCGTTGCAATAAGTATTTTCATTTAGTATAACTACTTTGTTTCTTCCGCTTGTTTTTGCAATATATAGCATTTTATCAGCATTGATGATTGCATTATGCAATGTTTTATCCATTGACGGCATAGGATTTATGCCCATCGATAAAGTTACTTGTAAATCACCTCTTTCAGTTCTTATTGGTTGATCTGATATTGTTTTTAAGATACGGCTTGAAACTTCTCTGAGAGTTTTTATATCTGTTTGTTTTTTAAAAAATATTAAAAATTCTTCTCCACCGTATCTTATGATAATATCGTATGTTCTTGTTGCGCTTAC
>WFMT01000051.1 GCA_015488975.1 Campylobacteraceae bacterium
CGGAACAAGTGAAGCTGTATCGTTTGACAGGAATTATTTTAGTGTAAATGGCAATAAATTAAGCAGTAATGTTTCACAAATTGATAAAAAAACAAATGATTTTGCAACAGCTTCTACAAAACTTGTAGATGCAGCGGGGGTTTCTTCACTTGATGGAAAAACTCAAAAATTAAAATTAAATTTAAAATATGACGATATCAACGGTAAATCAAAAACTGCAACCATTAATTTCGAATCTACGACAAAGGGAGGTTCTACATTTACTGCAAATGGATATACATATAATATTTACGGTGCGAATACTAATCCTTCTGATGCGAATAATATGACTTATCAGCAATTAAATGATGTTGTGGGCATGATAATATCTGATAATTTGCCAGAAAAAAATGGTAAACCATGGAATGGTAAACCAGAGTATGATGCGGCAGTTACCAAATCTAAAAACAGTATTAATGTTTCTCTTGATAACAAAGGAGAAATGCAAATTCAAGACAAATCAAATTCACCAACAAAGATAAAATTTTCTATGTACGATAGCACAAGTGGTGACTTTAGCTCAGCTACCGGTAATTCTTTGTCTTTTATGTCAAACAATGCTATAGCTGTAGATAAGCCTAGTATTGACTTTTTTAAAGATATGGATCAGATGATAAGTGCTGTAAGAGAAGGAAAATTTTCTATGGATAGTACAAGTGGCGACAAAAGAAATATAGGCATGGAAAACTCTATCAAGAGAGTTTCCCACTTGTTAGACCATGTTTTAAAACTTCATTCAAAGATAGGCTCATTCTCAAATGCTCTTAATAGTACTTATCAAAGAAGTGATATATTATCCTTGCAAGTAACAACCTTACAGTCTCAAGTATCTGATGTTGATATGGGGGCTGCTTTGGCCAAATACAATCAAATAAGTGTAGGCTTTCAAGCATTGCTTTCAACTATTGCAAAGGTCAATTCAATCTCTTTATTAAAATATATATGATATAATAATATTATTTTTCTTATAAAGGATATGTTATATTTAAAGAGATTGCTTTTATACTTTTTTTAGGTGTTGCCATATTTTTTGGGCTCGCTACTTTTATACTTGATGCATCTACGGTCGGAACAATAGGTCATTTACTTGGAAATTACAATAGAGAATATTTTGGATATGTAGCTTTTGTATATCCTTTTTTACTTATAATTCCTGCATTTTATATATATAAGTATCCAAACTCAAGCAATAAAATATTAGAGATTTCTTTATCTTTGCTGCTTTTATTTTTTGTTATTATAATGTTTCAAGGTGTAGTAGTAAGTGGAGAATTTGATGGATATATTGGAAGTTCCATTGATAAAGTTATATCCGGATTTATCGGTATTGGAGGTTTATGGATATTTATCATTATGAGTTTTTTTCTATCTATTGTTATTCTATTTGATATATCATTTGAAGAGATTGTGAGATTGTTTTCGGTGAATTATTTTATACAAACCAAAGAAAAGAAAATCAAAAAAAATACCATAAATGATAAAAAAGATATTTCTTCAAAATCTACAATAATATCTGAAAAAAAAGTTGAAGAAAATCAGCAGAAAAATCAAACAAATGAATCTAAAGATAAAAAAATACCTGTACAAAACAGTGTGAAAATACTAAATGAAGTTGAAGAAAATAAAAAATTACTTCAAATGATTGATGTAGATGGAAAAAATGAAAAGCCGAAAAATTTTAAACTTCCTTCATCTACTTTTTTAGAAGCAGCACCAAAAAAACATAGTTTTATCAATGAAAGTGAGATAGATAAAAAAATAAAAGATTTACTCAATAAACTTGCTAAGTTTAAAATAGCAGGTGATGTGGTTAGAACATATACAGGTCCTGTTGTAACAACTTTTGAATTCAAGCCAGCTCCTCATGTAAAAGTTTCAAAGATACTGACTTTACAAGATGATTTAGCTATGGCATTAAAAGCAAAAACCATAAGAATTCAAGCTCCTATCCCAGGAAAAGATGTAGTAGGGATTGAAATACCAAATAAACAAATTGATACAATTTTTTTAAGAGATATTATAGAATCGAAAATATTTCAAAAATCAACATCCCCATTAACATTGGCTTTAGGTAAGGATATAGTAGGCAACTCTTTTTTGACTGACTTAAAAAAATTACCTCATTTGCTGATAGCCGGAACTACTGGAAGTGGGAAAAGTGTGGGTATAAACGCTATGATATTGTCACTTTTATATAAGAATTCTCCCGATAGTTTGAAACTTATTCTAATTGATCCTAAAATGCTTGAATTTTCCATATATAATGACATCCCTCATCTGTTGACACCGGTGATAACTGAACCAAAAAAAGCTATTATTGCCCTTGCAAATACTGTGAGTGAGATGGAAAAAAGATATAAAATAATGAGTCAGACAAAAACTAAAAATATAGAGGGATATAATCAAAAAGCAAAAAAAGAGGGATTGGAGCTTTTTCCTTATATAGTTGTTGTCATAGATGAGTTGGCTGATTTGATGATGACAAGCGGTAAAGAAGTAGAGTTTTATATAGCAAGGTTGGCTCAAATGGCAAGAGCCAGTGGTATTCATCTCATAGTTGCTACCCAAAGACCATCTGTTGATGTGGTAACTGGGCTTATCAAAGCCAATCTTCCATCAAGGATAAGTTTTAAAGTGGGTCAAAAAATAGATAGTAAAATTATACTTGATGTTATGGGTGCCGAGTCACTTTTAGGAAGAGGGGATATGCTTTTTACTCCTCCAAATATGACAGGACTTATAAGATTACATGCTCCTTACACTTCTGAGGAAGATATTGAAAAAATAGTTGATTTTTTAAAGATACAAAGAGAAGTTGTGTATGATGAAAGTTTTTTAAGAGACGGTACCGGGAAAGTATCTTCTGATGATGCAAAAGATGTAAGTGATGAATTTGACGAACTTTATGAGGAAGCTAAAAATATAGTATTAAATGAACGAAAAAGCTCTATCAGCTATATCCAAAGGAAATTGCAAATAGGATACAACAGAGCCGCAAGAATAGTAGAGCAACTTGAAATGATGGGAATACTCTCTGCGCCAAATACAAAAGGACAGAGAGAAATACTATAATGGCACTTTTATTTTATAAAAAAATAGATATTTATCCTCAAGTTTAAAAAATTTAGATAAAATACTATAATTTAAATTAACAAGGAGTTTTTATGAGTATAATAGAAGAGTACAAAACTCACACAAAAAAAAGAGAAGCTTTAGGTGTGCCTCCATTGCCTTTAACAGCGAAGCAAACAGCAGAACTTGTGGAGCTTTTAAAACTTGACACTATACCACAGGAAAAATATCTAAAAGACCTTCTGAAAAAGCATGTGAGTCCGGGAGTTGATGATGCAGCTTATGTGAAAGCAGGATTTTTGAATGCTATCATCACAGGTGATGCTCACTCAAAGGTGATAGATAAAGTGGATGCTATAAAGCTTTTAGGAAGAATGCTTGGTGGGTACAATGTTATGCCTATGATAGAAGCTTTGAAAAATGAAGATGTAACAGTAGCACAAGAAGCTTGCGATCAGCTTAAAAGTACACTTTTGGTATATGACTCTTTTAATGATGTAAAAGATTTGATGGATGAGGGAAATTCTTATGCTAAAGAGCTTATTGAGTCTTGGGCGAATGCACAATGGTTTACAAAAAGAAATCCGCTGCCAAAAGAGTTGAAGTTGACTGTGTTTAGAGTGCCAGGTGAAACAAATACAGATGACCTTTCTCCTGCTAGTGAAGCTTTTACAAGAAGTGATATACCTCTTCATGCAAATTGTATGCTTGCATCAAAGATGGATAATCCGCTTGAGACTATAAAAGAGTTAAAGAAAAAAGGAAATCCTGTCGTATATGTCGGAGATGTTGTAGGAACTGGAAGTTCAAGAAAGTCAGCTATAAATTCAGTGCAATGGCACATAGGTGAGGAGATTCCGGGAGTTCCCAATAAAAAAACAGGCGGAGTGATAATAGGCTCCATTATTGCCCCAATTTTTTTCAATACAGCCGAAGACAGTGGAGCTTTTCCTATAGAAGCTGATGTTAAAGAGCTTGAAATGGGTGATGAAATAGTAATAAAACCGTATGAGGGTAAAATATATAAAAATGATAAAGTCGTTAGCCAATTCAGTATTACCCCAAATACACTTCCTGATGAGATACAAGCTGGTGGAAGAATTCCTTTGATAATAGGAAGAAACTTGACTTCCAAAGCAAGAGCGGCTATAAATCTTGGCGAAGATGAGATCTTTAAAAGACCATCTCAACCTAAAAGCGATAAAAGTGGCTGCACACTGGCTCAAAAAATTATAGCAAAAGCTTGCGGAATGCAAAGTGTGAAACCCGGAATGTATTGTGAGCCTGTAACTTCAACCGTTGGAAGTCAAGATACAACAGGTGCTATGACAAGAGATGAGATAAAAGAGTTGGCTGCTCTTAGTTTTGGAGCTGATTTTGTAATGCAAAGCTTTTGTCATACAGCAGCTTATCCAAAACCTGCAGATATAGAGCTTCAACACACACTGCCTGAATTTTTTCAAAACAGAGGAGGTGTAGTTTTAAAACCTGGAGATGGAGTTATACACTCATGGCTTAATAGATTTTGCCTTCCTGATACATTAGGCACCGGAGGTGATTCTCATACAAGATTCCCTATAGGTATCAGTTTTCCAGCTGGTAGTGGGCTGGTTGCATTTGCTGCGGTTGCCGGAAGTATGCCTCTTAATGTTCCTGAGTCTGTGCTTGTTAGATTTAAAGGAGAGATGCAACCTGGTATTTCTCTAAGAGATATGGTAAATGCTATACCTTATTATGCTATAAAAAAGGGTTTATTGACTGTCCCAAAAGAAGGAAAGATAAATACATTTGCCGGAAAGATTTTGGAAATTGAAGGTCTTGAAGATCTAAAAGTGGAGCAAGCATTTGAGCTAAGTGATGCAAGTGCTGAAAGAAGCACTGCTGCTTGCGTGGTCAATCTAAATAAAGAACCTATAATCGAATATCTTGAGTCCAATATAGCAATGATAGAAGCTATGATAAAAGCTGGATATGAGGATAAAAGAACACTAAAAAGAAGAGCTGAGAAGATGAGAGAGTGGATAGCAAATCCTACACTTTTAAGAGCTGATAAAGATGCGAAATATAGTGAAGTATTAGAGATAGATATGAGTGAGATAACCGAGCCTATTTTGGCTTGCCCTAATGATCCTGATGATGTTGCAACTTTGAGTGAAATTTTAAGTGATAGCACAAGACCAAATGGTAAAATTGATGAAGTTTTTGTTGGAAGCTGCATGACTAATATCGGGTTATTTAGAGCTTTGGGCGAAGTTTTAAAAGGCGAGGGTGCTGTTCCTGCCAAACTGTGGATAGCTCCTCCTACTAAAATGGATAAAAAAACATTGACTCAAGAGGGGTATTACTCCATCTTTGGGGCTGCCGGAGCAAGGACTGAAATTCCTGGATGTTCGCTTTGCATGGGAAATCAAGCCAGAGTAGCAAATGATGCTATAGTTTATTCAACAAGTACAAGAAACTTTGATAACAGAATGGGCAAAGGTGCAAAAGTTTATTTGGGTTCATCTGAGCTTGCTGCAGTTACCGCACTTCTTGGAAGATTGCCTACAAAAGAGGAATATCTTGATATAGTACCAAAGAAGATAACACCTCAAATGAGAGATAAAATATATAAATATCTTGACTTTAGTAAATTAAGTGATGAGCAATTGAAAGAAATGTTTGATTAAAGTATTGAATAAGAGGTGTCAAGCTTGGCATCTCTTAAAAAAATATAAACCAAAAAAGAAGATGCATTGTTAAAAAAATTACTAAACACATTGAAAACTGAAAATGTTTTTTTAACAGGTGGGGCAGGAGTTGGAAAAAGTTATCTTGCCAAAGAAGTAATATCTCACTATAAAAATAACTCAAAACATATAGTCGTACTTGGAAGCACAGGTATAAGTGCGGTAAATATCGGAGGGCAGACTCTGCATAGTTTTTTTTCATTTGGGATTTGCGGCTCACTTGAAGAGTTGGTTACAAATGACAAGAAAAACAGAAAAAAAATTAAAGAGCTTAAAGAACTTTTGAAAAGTTGTGATTTGATTGTTATCGATGAGATAAGTATGGTAAGTTCAAATTTGCTTGATATGATAAAATATAGAGCCCAAAGCACTATATTTGAGGGTAGTTTTCTTTTTACAGGAGATTTTTTCCAACTTCCGCCTATTGTTAAAAAATTTGGTGCTAATCATCTTTTTTCTAAAGATTTATACGCTTTTCAAAGTAGTGCCTGGGAATTTTTTGATCCAGTCGTGATAGAATTAAAAGATATGAAAAGAACTGACGATAAAGAATTTTTTCATATTTTAAAAAAAGTCAGGATGGGACAGACAGGCACTGAAGTCATAGAGTATCTTATAAAGCTTTCAAAAAATAGCACTGTTTTAAAAAAAGAGCCGACATTTTTATATGGCAGAAACAAAGAGGCGATAGATACAAATGCAAACAAACTCTCACAACATAATGGAAAAGAGGTAATTTTAAATGCGGAAGTGAGCGTGCACAATAAAAAAGTATCAGAAAAAAAGATACAAAGTTGGAAAAATTCACTTCCTGTAAATGAAGAACTTAAGCTCAAAATTGGAGTCCCGGTACTTTTTACTTCCAATAAATGGGGAAAGTTTTTTAATGGCGAGAGAGGTATTGTTAAAGATATTGCCAAAGACAGTATAACGATAGAGAAAAATGGCAGAGATGTAAAAGTAGAAAAACAAGATTTTGATCTTATTGAATATGAATATAGCGTAAATGAAGAAGTAAAAGAAAACTCACTTGCAACCATAAGTCAATATCCTGTAAAGTTAGCTTATGCCATCACAATACATAAATCTCAAGGTATGAGTATAGATAAGTTAGTTTGTAATATAAATAATATATTCACTCCAAGCCAGTTTTATGTAGCAATAGGACGGGCTGTAAATCCTAATAATTTGTATATTGAATATAATAGAGAAGATTTGCGAAATTATCTTAAAAGGATAATAAATGTTGATAACAGGGTAAAAGAATATTATCTAAAGTTTTACTGAGCTTGTTATAGTGCGTAAGGTTAGACAACAATAAAATATATCCTTTAAAATTATTATTCTCATGTATCTTTAGGCGGTGTGGTTTCGATATGTTGAGTTATAGCAGGTCTAAAAACTTTTTTGATAATGGATTTAAAACCTTTTTCATTATCTTCATACTCTTTTTCAGATTCTTGAAGTGCTATTTCCCAAGCAGAAGAAAAACCAGGTGCTTTCAATATCATTTTTCTAAGTGCTCCATCATAAATATTTAAAAGCCTAAGTTCAGAGCGACCAGGTTTTTGACTTAGTGTTTGAACTGATATTCTAAGGTTTTCATTTTCTTTTTTAAGTCGTGCCAAATCATTTTCTAAGTTTTTATTACCTTCATTGGTAATTTTCATCTGACGATTTAAATGCTCTTTATATTCTTTTAACTCTTTTTTATATCTTCTTACCTCAAATCTGGATTTTATAAAGCCCAAGAACAAACCTAAAAACATTCCTCCAATAATAAATAAAATAGCTTGAAAATTTATCTCCATAACAACTCCTTAAAAACAGTTTTGCTAAGTACGATTATATCTTCTTTTTTCTTAATTTTTCGATTTTGTTCTTTTTGCAAAAAACTGATTCATAGCTATTAAATTCTATTGCAAGACAGCTTATTTGATATTAATAATTTTTTAAGAAAAGATTGCTATAATTTCGTTATATATTTTAGTATATAAGGATAATTAATGGACTATAACGGGATTTTAAGCTTTGATATGCCAAGTATTTTAAAAAAAAGAATAGCCCTTTTAGAAGCTGTTAAAGAGTTGGGCTCTATCTCAAAAGCAGCCAAAAAAGTACCCATCAGTTATAAAGCAGCATGGGAAATGATAGATAGTATGAATAACCTCTCAAAAGAGCCTATTGTAACAAAGATGACAGGCGGTAGCGGAGGAGGTGGGAGTCAACTGACTGCTTACGGGGAAAAATTAATCAATGATTATTATATTCTCAAAAAAGAGTATGATAAATTTTTAGAAACTCTTTCAAATCTTTCGGATTTTTCTACTATAAAAAAATTTACACTTAGAATAAGTGCCAGAAATCAACTTTTTGCAAAAGTAATTGAGATAAGAAAAGACAGAGTAAATGCAGATATTAAATTTCAACTAAAAAGCGGAATTATTTTAAGATCAAATATCACTCTTGATGCGGTTAAGGAGTTGGATTTGGATATAAATGATGAAATAGTAGGAATCATAAAAGCATCTTCAATAATGATTTCAGATAAAGAAGATTTTAAAAAAAAAGTCAATGTATTTGAGGGAGTTATTGAGGATTTAGATAGAGGAGACTTGACATCTAATATAAAGCTTCATATAAATAATATGGATAAATTTTGGATAACCTGTAAAAATGATATAGTCCAAAAGTTTGATTTGGATGTAGGAAAAAAATCCTATATTTTCATAAGACCTAAAAATATACTTATTGGAAAATAAATACAAAAAAATATTAAATTTGGAGGAAAAAATGAGAAAAATTTTGATACTGTTTTTTATAGTTGGTTTAAATGCTTCGGTTATAAAAGTTGCAGTTGCGGCAAATGTGAGTTATGCAATGCCAGAACTTATAAAAACTTTTCATAAAATATATCCCGGTATAAAAGTGCAAGTGCTTCTTGGAAGCAGTGGCAAGCTGACTACTCAAATCAGAGAAGGAGCTCCTTTTGAAGTGTTTTTATCTGCGAATATGAAATATCCTAAATATTTATATAAAGAAAAAATGACAATTACCAAGCCTGTTGTTTATGCAAAGGGCAGTTTGGCACTTTTAAGTAGTCGAAAAAAAGATTTTTCAAAAGGAATAATGCTTTTACGAGAAAAATATATAAATAAAATAGCTATTGCCAATCCAAAAACTGCTCCTTATGGTAAAGCTGCGGTTGAAGCTTTAAAAAAAGCTAGTTTGTATAAAAAGGTAAAAAGCAAATTGGTTTATGCCCAATCAGTTTCCCAAGCAGTAGCTTACTCTATAGTAGCGGCTGATATAGGCTTTGTTGCGAAGTCATCTTTGTATAGTAAAAAAATGTTAAAATATAAAAAAGGTGTAAATTGGATAGAGGTAAACCAAAAACTATACACTCCCATAAAACAAGGTATAGTTTTACTCAAAAATTCTTCTAAACAGGCGAAAGAATTTTATGATTTTATTTTAAGCAAGAATGCAAAGAAAATTTTTAAAGATTTTGGATACAAAGTCTCATGAATGAGCTTAAAGCGATAGTTTCTAACATACAAAGTGCCGATAGTCTAAATATTATTCAATTTGATTATGCTGGAATAATATTAACTATGATGGGGTTAGAATTGCCAAATATAAAAATTGGCTCGAAAGTTATCCTTTCTGCAAAACCTACACATATAGCTATCGCTAAGGATTTTAATGGCAATATAAGCTTAAGTAATATCATAAAAGCCAAAATAAAAGAGTTAAATAATGGAAAACTTTTAAGCAGTATTGTCTTAAAAATAAAAGAACAAATAACAATGCAGAGTATTGTAACTTATAATTCATCAAAAAGAATGAATTTAAAAGTTGCAGATGATGTAGTTATGCTTATACAAGCTAGTGATCTTTTTATAAAAGAAGTTTTGTGATGATAAATATATTAAAACATATAGATTTTACTCCTTTTATCCTGTCTTTTAAGTTGGCTTCTATAACTACAATCATACTTTTTGCAATATGCCTCCCTTATGGCTGGTATCTTTCTCAAACAAGATCAAAATTTAAACCTTTTTTAGAGGCTATTTCAG
>WFMT01000052.1 GCA_015488975.1 Campylobacteraceae bacterium
ATGCAGATAATGTAATCTCTTTAAGCAAGATGACATTATCTCACAAGATAGCTAAAGTTGTATTGTATGAGCAGATATACAGGGCATTGAGTATTGTAAACTCTCATCCATACCATAAATAGTACTTTCAAATACTAAAATTAAAAATTATTTTATAATTTTTAATTTTGATATTTGTGTATAAAAGGAGAATATGTGAAAGAGAGAGATTTAAGGTTCTTTGAAAATTTGTTAGATAATAGAAAAGAACAGATTCAAAAAAATATAAACAATACGCTAAAAGATATGCAAGAGTTACAGAAAACTCATCTTTCTGATGATGCAGATCATGCTTCTGTAAATTCTGATAGACTAACAAAACATGCTATAAACAAACAACAAGCAGCAGAATTAAAAGCAATCGATTATGCTAAAAATAAAATAAAAAATGGTAATTATGGAATATGTGAAATGTGTGAAGAGAATATCTCTTTCCAAAGGTTGAAAGTTAAACCTCATGCAAAATATTGTATAGTATGCAGAGAGATAGTAGAAAAACAAAATAAATAAAAGGGTTGGTAATGGGCTTAAAAAAATATATTATTTTTTCAATTATTTTTATTGTAGCAGTTGGTGCATATGTTTACAGTTTTAATGGCAGTATATTTACACTGTCGTTTTTTGGAATTAATATATCTTTGTATGTTGCTGTATGGGTGATATTACCTACTTTAGTGATAGTGGTTGCATCAATACTTCATATGGCTTTTTATAATGTAAAGGGATATTTTTCATATAGAAACCTTCAAAAAGATTATAAAAATTATCTTCAATATTCAAAAGCGAGAATTTTAGGTTTGGATGGAAGTGGAGATTTTAAAACCACTTGGTATAAATTGCCTGTTAAAATGTTGAAACATTTTAAATTTGATGCTTCAAAAGACCCTAATGATATAGAAAATGAAGAGATAAAAAGTGTTATCTTGGATTTGAAAACTATTGAAAACGGAGGTAATATAAATTTAAAAAAATATAAGCTCCCGAAAGATAATTATTTTTTCAAGAAAAATATATTAAATAAACTCTCAAGCGATAAAAATTATTCTGAAGAGGTTCTAAAAAGCTGCACAGACAAAGGAAATGAGATATGCCAAAAAGCTTTTGAAGTATATGTGACTTATGCAAACTTTGCAGATATAAAACAACAAGGATACAATATTGATAAAAATATTTTTGAGATTTTAATCAGTCGCATGGAAAATCCTGAGGATATGCTTAAAATGAGTGGCGATGAGGTATTTGATATTTTACAAGAGTTTAAATACTCAAAAAAAGAGTTTCTATCGGTTGCCAAAAGAATTAAAAAAGTATTGAATCCTGAAGCCACTATTTCTTTATTTGAAAAGTTATCTAATGAGAATGATTTGGCAACACAAGCATATCTGTATATACTTTTTGAATATCAAATGGTCGACAGAGTGCGAGAGATTTTAGAAAATATCGGTAAAAATGAGTGTGAAAAATTTAGATATTTCTTATTTTTAAGAGATGAAGGTAAGAATTTTGATATAAATTTATTTTTTGATATATGATTGATTTTGACAAGGAAGATCTTCTTTTTCTAGCCCCCTTGGCCGGATATACGGATCTTCCCTTTAGAGAAGTTGTAAAAAAATTTGGAGCTGATGTAACTGTGAGCGAAATGATAAGCTCTAATGCATTGGTCTATAACTCTGCCAAAACATTAAAAATGTTAGAAAAATCATCATGCGAAGTACCATATATTGTTCAGATTGCCGGAAATAATGAGAAAATTATTAAAGAGGCAGTTTTGATACTTAACGATATGCCAGGCATCGATGGAATCGATTTAAATTGTGGATGTCCTGTACCTAAGGTGGTTAGACAAGGATCAGGCAGTGCTCTTTTAAAAGATTTATCTAAAATGTCAAAAATTATTAAAACTATTAAGAAAAATTCTAATAAAAGATATACTTCTGTTAAAGCAAGACTTGGTTTTGATAGTAAAATTGCAAAAGAGATAGCTATAACTTGTGAAAATAGCGGTGCAGACTTTTTGACTCTGCATGCAAGAACAAGAAGCGATGGATATAAAAGTGATAGGATAGATTATAATGAAATCAAAGAGGCAAAAGAAGTCTTAAATATACCATTGATTGCCAATGGAAATGTTGTTAATCTAAAATCATATAAAAATATTAAAAATATCACAAAAGCTGATGGTGTCATGATTGGAAGAGGTGCCATCGGCAATCCTTGGATATTTTATCAAATTAAAAATGATATACAAATTCTAAAGAAAGAAAAAATTCAAGAGATTGTATTGGAGCATTTTGAGAGAATGTTAGATTTTTACGGTGAAAAAGCAACAGGTATATTTAGAAAACATTTACATACATATTCAAAAAATTTTGCTGATGCCACTGCTTTTAGAGATAAAGTAAATAGGGTAGAAGACCCCTTTGTTCTTAAGCAATATATAAAAAGTTTTTTTGCCTCTTAGTATTATTGTGTTGAGTCTAAACTTACTTTGTCTCTATAACTTGATAGCTTGTCATCTCCTACTTTTAAAAACTCATCTAACTTTTCTCTGTTTTTAGCAAATATTTGCTCAAAATCTTCCTCTTCCTTGATAGTATCATCCGTAGTAAATTTATCTAAAAGCTGATTTGACGAACCTGTTAAAATAAGATATTTTCTATCAAGATATTCTAGCACTACTACACTATTTTTACTATCTATTGCTTTAGAGTACAATATGTTTATATTGATATTTTTTGATTTTCCTTTAAAAAGCCAGTTTTTTGTTGTTTGTTTTGATGCTTTCTTTTTTATAAACAGTAAGATAAAAACCAGTAAAGCAAGAATTGCCAATACTATATAATACCTATTTTCACCATAATTTTTTGTATCCATCTTTAAATCTGTATTAAATTTTTTACTATCTAAAACAGATGTTTTTACATTGTTTGCTTTTGTGGTTAGGATTTTCGCTCTTATTCTAAGACCAAAGCCATCAGTTGTTTTTGAAGCAACTATTGCAATATCTTCCTTGCTTTTAAGAAGAATATTTATATTTTTTTTATTTGGGATTATTTTTATTTTATTAACTATTTTAGAATTTATGTTTTTTGTAATTATCCTGTTAAATGAGACATTATTTAATGTAATTATAAAAGTATCTTTCTTTTTTTGTAAAAATACTTTACCGCTATATGGTGTATCAAAAGAGAGCATGATATCTACTCTGTTTGTCCTATTGTATGTGTTGTAAGTTAAAAGTGTAGTGGCAAAGATATTGATTTGCATTAGTATGATAAATAATAAATACCTTAATTTCACGACAATTCCTTGCTAAAATATTGTATAACTGATTTTGAATCAAGAATTTCATTTATTCTTACAGCTAAGTTTTTCTCGTAAACCATGACTTCCCCTTTGCCTATAATCTTACCGTTTACATATAATTCGACACTCTCTCCTGCAGGCTTTTGCAAGTCTATTACAGAACCATTGACTAATTTTAAGATCTCATTTATATGTAAAGAGATTGACCCTAACTCAGCGGTAAAATATACTGAAATATCATCTAACTTTTCATACTCTTCTTTATCATCTAGTTTGTTTGTCGCGTTTTTCAATTATGCTTCCTTGATACCAATAACAAAACATCTGTTTTGAATTTTTTGTGATATTTTTTGTGATAAATTATATTCTTGTATATTGCGAACCTTTCCGTTATATTTTGGAGTTGATATTTTATATGTAGAATTTTCATCTGTCTCTTCAATAAGTGATTTTGCTTTTCCAACTATCAAATTTGCAATTTCTTTCAATAAATCAAATCTACTTTCTTCGTCTGGATTGTTGTCAAAAAGAAGAATATCAGATATAAGACATATAGTATCTTTATTGAAAAAAAATATTATATCTAACTTTTTTTCATTTTTGTATATGCTTATTTCAGAACAGTACAAGTTGTTATATCTGCTTGTTTTGCATTCTTGAATCTTTAAGCCTAATATGGCAGTAAAAAAATCTTCACTTGAATTTTTTATGTAATCAAATATCAAATTATTCCTTTTAAAATACTATTAGCATAGTATACACTATCAATTTTAAATAATTGTTTAAAGAAAAGATAGTATTATAATACTTTTACTTTATGGATTGGAGAAACATGTTGGTATTATTGGCAGGTTTAGGGGTTTTTGTAGGGTTTATATCCGGATTTTTTGCTATAGGAGGAGGAACTGTACTTGTACCTGCCTTGTTGTTTTTAGGTTATGATATAAAATATGCTATCGGTATATCTGTTACACAAATGGTTTTTAGCTCGCTTTATGGTTCATACTTAAATTTTAAAAAAGGAACTTTACATCTTCAAAATTCTATCTCTGTTGGAATAGGGGGATTTTTTGGAGCAATGAACAGTGGTTTTATAGTTAAACATTTGTCTTCAAACATTTTGACTGTTGTATTTTTATCTTTTGTTGTTTTGGCAATTTATCGTTTTTTTAAAGCACCACTTCTCTCAAATAAACCGGAAATAAACAATAATATACTGCTACTGTGCATTGGATATATTGTAGGAACTGTATCTATTAGTGTTGGAATTGGAGGAGCGCTTCTTATAACTCCTATATTGGTTGGCTTTTTACATTTTCCTCTTAAAAAGGCATTATCCTCTGCTTTGTTTTTTGTTATATTTTCTTCAGTTTCGGGATTTATAAGTTTATCATATTATGGGTTGATTGATTATTCAACAGGTTTGACTATCGGATTGTTTTCTCTATTTGGTGTTTATCTTGGTATAATGCTTTCTCACAAAACTGAACACAAACGACATAAAAAATTATTATTATTTTTTTATTGCATAGTGTTACTTCTTATTTTAGATAAACTTTTTAAAGCGCATATATAATGATAAAGATTTATAAAGCAAAAGAAAATAATTTAAAAATAGATTATTTAGAAATACCAAAAAATTCTTTAGTTGTCATAACAGGGATAAGCGGAAGCGGAAAAAGTACTTTGGCATTTGATACTCTTTATGCAGAAGGTCAAAGAAGATATATAGAATCACTTTCTTCATATGCAAGGCAGTTTTTAGACAGGATCGGTAAGCCGGATATCGAAAGAATTGAGGGGTTGACCCCTGCTATCGCAATTGATCAGAAAACAACAAGTAAAAATCCGAGATCAACAGTAGGAACAATAACCGAAATATATGATTATTTAAGATTGCTTTTTGCAAGAGTCGGTGAGCAATACTGCTATAAATGTGGGAAAAAAATATCCAAAATGTCAGCAAGTGATATTATAGAGCAAGTTTTAAAACTTCCTTTAAATGCAAAAGTTATTATACTTGCCCCATTGGTTAAAGAAAAAAAAGGTACTTTTTCTGACTTGATAGAATCTTTAAGGCACAGTGGCTATATAAGAGCGGTAATTGACGGTGTTATGGTTAGACTTGATGAAGAGATAGAACTTGGAAAAACAAAAAAACACACTATTAAAGTTGTGATTGATAGAGTCATAATAAAAAATGATAATGCAAGCAGAATAGCCGAAGATGTTGAAAAAGCTTTAAAAGAGAGTTATGGTGAGGTTGAGATTGAAATACTTAATGCAAAAGATTTGTCTCTTGATGAGAAATATATCCATTATAGTGAGCATAATGCCTGTTTTGATTGTAAGATAAGTTATGAGCCGCTTGAGCCTTTATCTTTTTCTTTTAATTCGCCAAAAGGTGCTTGTAAGTTTTGTGATGGACTGGGCATTAGATACTCAATTGATTTAAATAAAATTATTGATAAGCATTTGAGTATTGAAAATGGAGCAGTTAAGGTATTGTATGGTTTTAATAAAGGGTATTATTTTAGATTTTTAAAAGCATATTGTGAATCAGCAGGTATAGATATTGAAAAACCATTTGAGGAGTTGGAAGAACATCAAAAAAAAGCTATTTTACACGGAGGAGTCGAAGAAGCTTCTTTTGTTTGGAAAAGACATAAATTAAGAAGAAAATGGGAAGGAGTTATAAAGCTTGCTTACAATATGTTTAAAGGAGAAAAAGATATTAATGAATATATGAGTGAAAAAGTATGTAGCTCTTGCCAAGGATACAGACTTAGTAAAGAGAGTTTGTCTGTTAAAGTAGCAAATTCCAATATAGCTGATATTTTAGACTTGCCAATAGAAGATGCTTACAACTTTTTTACAGATGAAGAAAAATTTAAATATTTATCTTCTTTGCAAAAAGAGATAAGCAAGCCTATTTTAAAAGAGATAAAAGAGAGATTGTTTTTTTTAAAAGATGTCGGACTTGGATATATAACATTAGGTAGAGATGCAAGAAGTATTAGTGGCGGTGAGGCTCAAAGGATAAGGATAGCTTCACAGATAGGAAGCGGCCTAAGTGGTGTTATGTATGTGCTTGATGAGCCTAGTATCGGTCTTCATGAAAGAGATACAATAAAGCTTATAAAAACTCTAAAAAGCTTGCAAAAAAAAGGAAACAGTGTTATAGTCGTAGAACATGATAAAGAGACTATAAAGGCAGCTGATTTTATAGTAGATATTGGACCAGGAGCAGGTTTAAACGGTGGCAAGATAGTTTTTAGCGGAACATATAAGGAACTTTTAAAAAGTGATACCCTGACAGCCAAATATCTAACAGGAGTTAAAAAGATAGACTATAGACAAAATAGAGCTCAAAAGAGTTTTATAGAGTTGAAAAATGTAAATGTAAATAATATCAAAAAACTATCAGTTAAAATTCCTCTTAAGAATTTGGTTTCAATCACTGGTGTCAGCGGAAGTGGAAAAAGTTCTCTTATATTGCAAACTCTGCTACCTATCGCAAAAGAATATTTAAACAGAGCAAAAAAAGTAACGAAAATAGCTGGTGTTGAATGTATAGGGCTTGAGCAGTTGGATAAAGTTATATATTTAGATCAAAGTCCGATAGGACGAACCCCAAGAAGCAATCCCGCAACTTATACTGGTGTGATGGATGAGATACGAGTACTTTTTTCAGCTACCAAAGAAGCCAAGATACGAG
>WFMT01000053.1 GCA_015488975.1 Campylobacteraceae bacterium
CCAACAGCATATAAATTTAAAAATTCTATATCTACTTCTTTTAATCTACCAGTTGAAGCTTTAAAAAAAAGATCACTTGCAGAAGTCTTTAAAAGTGGCATCAATACTTCACACTCAGGATCTCCAAATCTAACATTGTATTCAAGCACCACAGGCTCTTCATTAACCACCATAATACCTATAAATAGTACTCCTTTGTAAGGAGAGCCTATCTCTTGCATACCTTTTAATGTAGGCTCTATAATATTATTTTTAATTTTATCATACAAAATTTTATTTATAAGAGGAGTTGGCACATAAGCTCCCATACCACCGGTATTTGGTCCTTTATCTCCGTTTAACAATCTCTTGTGATCTTGTGCAGCTGGAAATAATTTATAATCTTTACCATCACATATCGCAAACAAAGAAAGCTCATATCCATCTAAAAATTCTTCTACTATCACTTTCTTCCCGGCTTCACCAAAACTTTTTCCACTTAGCATATCTTTAACCGTATTTCTCGCTTCATCTTTTGTTTTAGCTATTATAACACCTTTACCCGCACACAAACCATCAGCTTTAACAACTATAGGTTCACTTAGTGTATCGATAAAGTTACTTGCTTTTTCAAAATTGGATGTTTCTATATATTTAGCTGTTGGAATATTGAATTTTGAAAGAAAATTTTTCATAAATACCTTTGAGCCTTCGAGCCTTGCCGCATTTTTGGAAGGACCAAATATATTTAATCCTTTATTTTCAAATATATCAACAATCCCATCTGTCAAAGGTGCTTCCGGACCTACTATTGTCAAATCTATTTTATTTGATTTTGCGAATTCTGCCAATTTATTATAATCATTTATATTTATATTATCTCCCAATTCATCTGTTTTACCATTTCCGGGAGAAAAATATATTTTATCAATATTTTTATCTTTTTTAAGACTAAGTCCAATAGAATACTCTCTTCCTCCGCTGCCAATAATAAGTACTTTCATTAAAATTCCTTGAGACAAAATGAGGAGTAATTACCCAAATGACCGTTTGCTCTTAAGTGGCCCTAAAAAAGCCAAAATACTTGGGAAAGATGCTCTCTTTAGGCTGCAACTTCTCGCTTTTTTGCAAAAACTCCAACGAAGCCACAGACACACCAACAACATACAAGTCCCAATCACTGAAATATGTTGGACCCTCATGTATGAGCAGGTGTCGAATCACTCAGGATAATTACTGATAGTATTTTACACCATTTTGGCTTAATTTACAATAGGTTTTTTGCCAATTTAATACAAGAAGTGATTGTTTGCTCATTAGAAATAGTATATTTTATATTTTTAGGTATAAAAGAGGCTGTTTTCTCTCCTATTGCAACTGCTTTATAACTGTTATCCCATGTGAATTTTTTAAAAAAACACTCGATAGTAGATGGAGAAGAAAATATAATTACCGAGTGCTTTTCGGGAAAAGTTTTTAGCATATCATTACAAACAGTTTTGTAAATTATCTTTTCATCTAAATCAATACTCTCATTTAGCAAAATAGTATTTAGCTTTGAAGTTATAATTTCAGCTCTTAAGAATAAAACTTTTTTCTCTTTCAAAAAAGGTATAATTTCTTTTGCAAAATTATCTCCGTATGAGCTTATTGCTGTATATGTTGGTTTTACATTCATATTCAGCACAGCTTCACTCGTACCTTTTCCTATGGAGTATATCTCTTTAGATTTCCATAATTGACTAATATTGTTGATAGCCTTTACAGCATTTTTTGAAGTAAATATTAAAGCGTCAAAAGGGTTTAAATCAACTTTAACATTTAAAAAAATTATTTTAATAACAGCTAAATTCTGTGCGCCTTTATATCTTTTCTCACTGAGTACATATATCTTTTTATCTATCACCGGCAGCCCTCAAACTTAAATCTTTCAGATTAAGACCACCAAAGATTGGTGATCTTTTGTTTACTTAACACTCCTAACGCATCTTACATGGCCTTTATAGCTTTTTATCACATATCCGACAAAACCGCTATAATAATTCAAGCCCCATGCAAACTTAGGATAACCTTTGTAGGGTGTTGATGACCAATAAGCACCATAAGTATTATTTTTAAAACCGTCAACCATTCCAGGAATACCATCTTTATACAATTTTATACTTTTCATTTCCTTTATAGTTGGAAGTCTCCAATCATGGTGTCCATTAAGTGTTAAATTTTTACAATATTTAATAGCACCTTTCCAATCCCTTGTTATAGTTTTAACATCATTACTGTCTTGCCATTGCAGTTTTGTAGTAGTATCTGTTATTGTATTTTTAGAAGTTTTAACAATTTGTGCATTCAAAATACCAAAACCCATAATAACCAAAAAAATCCATCTCATACTAACTCCTTACTTTAAATCAATTTGCTAACTAACCTCGCACACATTATATCATATCTTATGTAAGTGCCTAACCATGCAATAAATTAGAGCAGATGAAGTATAGCAAAAAGATTATAAATCTTATCTAAAATATAAGATGTAGCAAAAAGATGATATTTTATTATTTGAGAATTTAAAGAATTATTTTTATTGTGTTTAACTTCGTTAAACTACTATTCACTTTCAGTGAATAAACAAAATCTCGCTTTCACTTTCAGTGAATAAACCGTAAACTTACCTCACTTCGTTCATTACAGTTTACTTCAAAGTACCCGGACTTTTTTCGTGTTCACCACTAAAACCTTGTTTTAAAGTTTAGTTTGCAAATCTATTTTGTTTGTTTGCGGAGGAATTATTTTTATTGTGTTTAACTTCGTTAAACTACTATTCACTTTCAGTGAATAAACCGTAAACTTACCTCACTTCGTTCATTACAGTTTACTTCAAAGTACCCGGACTTTTTTCGTGTTCACCACTAAAACCTTGTTTTAGGGCTCACACATGAAAAAAGTCAGTAAAGCCTAAAAACGACAAGCAGTTGTCGTTTTTTTACGGCTTTACTCCCACTCTATGGTTGCTGGGGGTTTGGAGCTTATATCGTAAACTACTCGATTTATACCTTCTACTTCATTTATGATCCTAGAGCTTATTCTTTCTAATAGTTCATGAGGAAGATGAGCAAAAGTGGCTGTCATTCCATCTACACTTTCTACTATTCTTACACATACTGTATTTTCGTATGTTCTATTATCTCCCATAACACCTACACTGCTTATATTTAAAAGTACAGTAAAAGCTTGCCAGGTTTTATTGTAATATCCACTTGCTTTTAACTCTTCAAGCATGATAACATCTGCTGATCTTAAAAGCTCTAAGCTCTCTTGTTTGACTTCTCCCATTATCCTTATAGCAAGTCCCGGTCCGGGAAAGGGATGTCTTGAAACCATATCTTTAGGGATACCAAGCTCAACTCCTAACCTTCTAACTTCGTCTTTAAAAAGTTCTCTTAAAGGCTCAATAAGTTCAAATTTCATCCATTCTGGCAAACCACCTACATTGTGATGTGATTTGATAGTTTTACTTGGTCCTTTAACTGATACTGACTCTATAACATCTGGATAGAGCGTACCTTGTGCCAAATATTTTATACCGTCGTACTTTCTTGCTTCTTGTTCAAAAAGTTCTATAAATGTATATCCAATAATTTTTCTTTTTTCTTCGGGATCTTTGATGCCTTTTAATTTATCCATATATATTTTTGTTGCATCTATTGTAACAAGAGGAATTTTTAGCTTTACCTTAAACATATTTTCCACAGATTCCCGTTCATTTGCTCTTAATAATCCTGTGTCTATAAATACAGCTATCAATTTATCGCCAATCGCTTCATTAAGTAAAGCCGCCACAACAGAACTATCCACTCCCCCACTAACAGCACAAAGCACTTTATCATCGCCTACGATATCTTTAATTTTTAGAATTTGCTCTTTGGCAAAACTACC
>WFMT01000054.1 GCA_015488975.1 Campylobacteraceae bacterium
GAAGAAGAGGGTAAAGTTTACATAGGTTGTGCTGGTGGGATTGATATCGATGCTGAAAAAGAGTATAAAAGAGTACCTTTACAAAAGGATGATGAGGTTTATGCATTATCTATAAAAGATTTACAAGGCGGTCATTCAGGAGTTGATATAGATAAAAATATACCAAATGCTATAAAAGAGCTCTGCTATTATCTTGCTGAATTTTATCCTAAAATTATCTCTATAAATGGCGGTGAAACGAGAAATTCAATACCAAAAAATGTGGAAGCACTTATTGTAGTTGGTAAAGATTTTAAATTTATGCCTAATAAAATGGTAAATATAAAAAAAATACAGACGAATGAGAAGTTATATTTTAAAAATTCAAAAGAAATCATAGACATGATATGTGGTTTTAGTAATGGAGTTAGGAGATTTGATAAAAAGTTGGGTATTCCAAGTATAAGTGTAAATTTATCAAAAATTCAAACTTTAAATGATAAGATAATCTTACAATTATTTCCAAGAGCAAACGAAAATGAATTTTTAAAAAAGATAAAAATTGAAATTAAAGCATACTTTGAAAATTTGGCGTATAAAGTATATTTTAGCCACGAATATAATGCTTGGAAACCTGAAGTTAATAAATTTTCCAAAGAAGTTTTGGAATTTTGTAAAAATGAGTTTAAAAATGCAAGTTTTAGTGCTATTCACGCAGGACTTGAGTGCGGGATACTTTTGGATAAACTCGGAGATGATGTATTTATAGCATCTATCGGTCCAAATATCTTTTATCCTCATTCAGTACAGGAAAAGTGTGATATAGAGTCTGTAAAAAGATTTAGTTCAATTGTTGAAAAAATAGCGAGGTAAAAATGTCATTAGTAGAATCAAAAAATATATCACTTGGAACAAAACTTCCAAAATTTAGTTTGGAAAATCCTTATGGTAAAAAGTATAATATGTATGATGAAATCGGGCAAAATGGACTGCTTGTTATCATAACTTGCAACCACTGCCCTTATGCACAAGCTGTATGGAGCAGAGTTAAAGAGGTAGCTGAATTTGCAGATAAATTAGGAGTTAATACCATAGCAATAAATCCGAATTTGCATCCAAATTATCCTGAAGATTCCATTTCCAAGATGAAAGAAAAGATTGAAGATGAACAATTTAATTTTCCATACTTAGTAGATAAAACGCAAGAGTTTTCAAAAGCTTTACAAGCTGTTTGTACTCCAGATATCTATCTTTTTGACAGAGAGGGCAAATTGTATTATCACGGTAGAGTTGATGACAATTGGCAAGATGCAAAAAAAGTAAAAAAAGAGGAGTTAAAAGATGCTTTGATGCTTCTTTTTACAGATAAAAAGCCACCCAAAATACAGTATCCGTCTATGGGATGTTCCATAAAATGGCTCGATACGGTTGTAGGCTAAAAAAGTTTAAATTAGCGGATTCATCCAAAGATACAATAGCAAGCGAAAATCGTTGATATATATCCAATCTCTGCTAACTTGGTTTAAAGCTTTTTGTACTTTTGCAAACTTTGGTTAAAAAACATTCGCTATCGCATTTCGGATTTTTGGCTGTGCATATATATCTGCCAAACAGTACCATTGCCTGATGAAAAATATGCAAATCATCTTTTAAGATTTTTACCAAATCTTCTTCTGTTTTATTTACAGTTTTTGAAGAACTTAATCCAAGCCTATGTGATATTCTGAAAACATGGGTATCTACAGCCATAAGATTTGCATTTGTGTATTCTATCAAAACCACATGAGCAGTTTTTTGTCCGACACCAGCAAGAGTGATAAGTTTTTTTTCATCCAGTGGAATTTCTCCGTCATACTCATCAATAACTCTTTTAGCCATTTTTATAAGATTGACTGCTTTGTTATTAAAAAAAGAGCAACTTTTTATAATATTTTTTACATCATTCTCATTAGCATTTGACATATCCACAACAGTAGGATAAAATTTAAAGAGTTCAGGAGTTATAAGGTTTACTCTTTTATCGGTGCATTGGGCTGAAAGCATCACAGAGACTAATAATTCATAAACATTACTATATTTTAACTCAGTTTTTGCATCTTTGTAATGTTCTAAAAACTTTTCTTTTATAAAAGCTATCTCTTTTTTTGTTGCCTTTTTCAAGATCGACTCCCTCTTTGTGCATTTAGTCATAAATTATACAATATAATGGCTCAATTCTAAATAATTGTAATATTTGGCTGTCAACTCTTGACAAATTGGAAAAATATGACTATAATTTCACCTCTATTGCTTGGTGGGGTATAGCCAAGCGGTAAGGCAACTGGTTTTGGTCCAGTCATCAGGGGTTCGAATCCCTTTACCCCATCCACTCAAAAATATCGCGGGATAGAGCAGTTTGGTAGCTCGTCGGGCTCATAACCCGAAGGTCGGAGGTTCAAATCCTCCTCCCGCAACCAA
>WFMT01000055.1 GCA_015488975.1 Campylobacteraceae bacterium
CTTTTATAATGAGCCATAGTAATTTCACCATATTTTTCAAAAAGTATAAGAGTTCTTTTTAGCCTTTGTTTATTTGCATTTTTAGTGAATAGGTAAAGCCATTTTATTATTTTTGGAGAAATACCATTTATTATAAGAGGGCTTTGATTCTTTAGTATTAATTTGATCGTATCTGTAATTATACCAGGTCTTGACAGTGGCAGTTCTTCAAAAGGAGAAACTAAGCGGGCATTGCCAAAAGAAGTATTATCGCTAATATCTCCTTTATCTATGACAGTAACCCCATGCCCTTTTTTAATAAGCATATAAGCACACATTAAGCCGGTAATTCCGCCACCTATAATTATATTGTTACTTTTCATCTTACGGTCTCCTTTTTTAACAGCAAAGCTTCATAAAAATTCTTTAATTTTCCAAGATATCATAACCCTCGGGGATTTTATATTTAAAAATATCATTACTAAGTATGAGGTTTATATCTTCGTTGTAAAATTTTATGGTAACTTTGTTGCCAATTTTATCTAAATATTTTACAGTTTTTATCTTATTGTCTTCTATTTTTATATAATAAGTATTGCCACAACAAATAGCTATCAATTTTCCATCTTTATGTTTTGCTTTTTTTAGTATATTTAAAATCTTTGGTATTTTTTCCAATTTTGAAAATATTACTTGTTCTAAATTTGGTTCAATTATGACAACTTTTCCTTGTAAAAAATATAAAAGTTTTTTTATGGGCTTATTGTATACCCAAAGGGCATCATTATCATCTCTGGCATAAAATTTACCATGATAAATAATAGTTTGATTTTGATCATTGGTGATAGTTTGTATGAAATCTGATTTTATTGAAGTAATATTGAATTTGGCAAAAAGTAACATTGAGAAAGAAAATAAAAATAAAATATGTTTCAAAATTTTCCTTTATTTGTAAAATAGAAACTAAATAAAGAATTTATCAAATTAAAATTAAAAATATGATAAAAATAGAGTAAAATATTGAAAAAGGTTAAAATAATGAATTGTAATAATGAATTTTACCCAAAACTGCTTGTCTTTTTACAATTTTCTTTTATAACAGCCATGCTTGTCTTTTTAAAATATGCAAATAATTCAAACTTGACTCTACTTTGTATATCTATTTTTGCAATAGGTGGATTTATTGGTATATGGGCATTGAATCATAATCAATTAGGCAATTTTAATATCCAGCCCAAACTTAAAGATAACGCGGAGCTTGTGACAACTGGAATATATAAATATATAAGGCATCCTATGTATTTTTCAGTTATTTTGATGGCATTTTCTTTGCTTGTATATACGCATACTTTAGTAGAAATAATTTTATTTTTTTCATTAGTATTCACATTGATTTTAAAAGCTAGAAGAGAGGAGAGTTTGTGGATCAAACATGATAAAAATTATCTATCCTATAAAAATAGGACTAAGCTCATAATTCCTTTTGTAATTTAGTATCATTACTTTTCAGGATTTATAAAATCAAAATTAAAAATATGTTATACTCGCACAATTTTTTAAAAAGGTAGTTATAGTATGGTTTCAGGAGTTTTTAAAAAGGTATTTGGCACTAAGAACGATAGAGAAGTTAAGGCTTATGCTAAAAAAGTTGATAAGGTAAATGCTTTAGAAAAAAAATATGAAAAATTAAGTGATGATGAACTTAAAAATGCTTATTTGGAATTGAAGCAGGATGTAATGCAGAAGAAAAAGAATCTCGATGATGTTATTTATGATTCATTTGCAATAACAAGAGAAGTTTCGAAAAGAACTGTTGGACTTAGACATTTTGATGTGCAAATAATAGGCGGATTTGTGCTGAATGAAGGCAGGATTGCAGAAATGAAAACAGGCGAGGGAAAAACACTTGTCGCAACTTTGCCGGTAGTTTTGAATGCAATGACTGGAAAAGGGGTGCATTTAGTTACCGTCAATGATTATTTGGCAAAAAGAGATGCACATGATATGAGTCCTATTTATAATTTTTTAGATTTAAGTGTAGGAGTGCTGACTTCAGAGATTCAAGATGACAAAGAGAGAAAAAAGCAGTATGACGCAAGTGTTACTTATGGTACTAATAATGAATATGGATTTGACTATTTAAGAGAAAATATGAAATACTCTCTTGAGGAACAGGTCCAAAGAGACTATTATTTTGCCATAGTTGATGAGGTGGACTCAATTTTAATAGATGAAGCCAGAACCCCTCTTATTATAAGTGGTCCAACCAATAAAACACTTGATAATTATAAAAAAGCAGATGTCATAGCAAAGCAACTCAAAAGAGCAACCAAAATTGATGAAAAAGGTGAGGTAGATCAAAATAGCGGAGATTTTGTAGTTGATGAAAAAAATAAAACTATTACCATTACAGAGCAGGGTGTACAAAAAGCTGAAAAACTTTTTGGTATAGAAAATATGTACAGTTTGGAAAATGCCATACTTTCACATCATTTAGATCAAGCATTAAAAGCAAGAAATCTTTTTGAAAAAGATGTTGATTATGTTGTAAAAGATGGTGAGATAGTTATCGTTGATGAATTTACAGGAAGGCTTAGTGAGGGTAGGAGATTTAGTGAGGGTTTACATCAGGCTTTGGAGGCAAAAGAAAATGTTAAAATTCAAGAAGAGTCTCAAACTTTGGCTGACATAACTTTTCAAAATTATTTCAGGCTTTATGAGAAACTTGCAGGTATGACAGGTACTGCTCAAACAGAAGCTACTGAATTTTCTCAAATATATAATCTAGATGTAATATCAATCCCTACAAATGTTCCGGTTGCAAGAGTTGATTATAATGACTTGATATATAAAACAGAAATGGAAAAGTTTCAAGCCACAGTTAAAACGATAAAAGAACTTCATAAAAAAGGACAGCCTGTTTTAGTAGGAACTGCTTCTATAGAAAGAAGTGAACTTTTGCATGAGCTTTTGAAAAAAGAGAAGATCCCACATTCTGTTTTAAATGCCAAGCACCATGAACAAGAAGCACAAATCATAAAAGACGCTGGAAAAAAAGGTATGGTTACTATAGCTACAAATATGGCAGGTCGTGGTGTCGATATCAAAATCAATGATGAAGTTAAAAAACTTGGCGGCTTGTTTATAATGGGAACAGAAAGGCATGAAAGTAGAAGGATAGACAATCAGTTAAGAGGAAGAAGCGGAAGGCAAGGAGATCCAGGAGTCAGTAGATTTTATTTGAGTTTGGAAGATAATTTGTTGAGAATTTTCGGTAGCGATAAGATAAAATCCATCATGGAAAGACTTGGCATAGAAGATGGTGAATTTATAGAGTCCAAAATGGTTACCCGTGCGGTTGAGAATGCTCAGAAAAAGGTGGAAAATCTACACTTTGAATCAAGAAAACATCTTTTAGAATATGATGATGTTGCAAATGAACAAAGAAAAACCATATATAATTTTAGAAATAATCTTTTAGATCCAAAATATGATATAAGCAGTAAGCTTGATGAGATAAGAAATGAATTTGTCAGTAATATATTATTTAGAGCTGAAATTTTTGAAGGTGGAGTTAAAGAGGATTATGATTTAAAAAAATGTTGCTCCATAATCGCGGAAGAATTAAATGAAAATATTGATGAAGAAGAATTGAAAGATTTGGATTATCATGCAATTGTTGAAAAACTATCAGAGATATTGAAAGATAATTATAATATTAAAATGTCTGTTGTTGATGATGAGCAAAGAAATGAAATAGAAAGAATCTTATATCTTCAAATCCTGGATAATGCATGGAGAGAGCATCTTTATCAAATGGATATATTAAAAACAGGTATAGGCTTAAGGGGATATAATCAAAAAGATCCATTAGTGGAATATAAAAAAGAGAGTTACACCCTTTTTGTAGAATTAGTTGATAGAATAAAATTTGAAAGTTTTAAAACACTACATACAGTACAATTAAAGGATGAAGAAGAGGAGCTTGAAAAGGCAAGGATGCAAGAGATTTTAGATGAAATGCAAATTTCCAATGAAGATATGAAACTCTTGCATGAAAGTTCACTTGAGCCTGATGTCAATGAGCCTTTGAAGGCTGTAAAAAAGATACCAAGAAATGCTCCTTGCCCTTGTGGAAGTGGAAAAAAATATAAAAATTGTTGTGGAAAAAGCGGACCTAAAAAAGGTATTTTCTCTGATGCTCAAGTATAAAAAGGATTATAAATAGCACTCTCTTCATATCTTATAAAGAAATATTTGAGGTTTGATAAAAATCAGCCATTCATTACTGTCAGTGCTTTACTTGCATTTGTTGGAGTCAGTGTTGGGCTGATGGTTTTGATAGTTGCTATGGCTATTATGAATGGATTTGATAAAAATTTTGAGGATAAGCTTTTTACTATGAATTATCCTCTTAGTATATATCCAAAAACACTTCAAAATATAAATGAAAATTTATTGAATAAATTGAGAAAAAAATTTCCTGATTTAAAATTTAGCCCATATATAAGTTCACAAGCCATTATAAAAAGGGGTGATAAACTTGATGGAGGTATGCTTTTTGGTGTAAATTTCAAAGATGAGTCAAAAATCAATCCTATTGTAAAAAAAGCAGTTGGAGTGAAAAAAATTAAAAAATTTCAAGTAATAGTTGGAAAAGGCATTAAAGATATGTTTTTCTTGAGAAATGGTGATAAGATAACCCTTATCTTTACACAAAATTCTCCTGCTGGTTTTTCTCTTATTCCCACTATGAAAAGATTTAAAATGGTTGGAAGTTTTAATTCCGGACTTATTGCTTATGATAAAGTATATATGTATACTACTTTGCAGTCTTTACAGGCAATTCTTCACTTTAAACCAGATGAATTTAGCGGTATTCATATATATTCCAAAAATCCACAAATTGACATAAAAAAAATTAAAAAGTTTTTACCAGGAAGTGCAGGAGTTATTGGATGGTGGCAACAAAACGGTAACTTTTTTGCAGCTTTGGCTTTAGAAAAAAGATCTCTTTTTATAGTTTTGATGCTTATTATATTGATAGCTTCATTAAATATTATTAGCTCATTGTTGATGATTGTTATGAGCAGAAGAAAAGAGATAGCATTGCTGCTTTCTTTGGGGGCTAGTAAAAAAGAGGTGCGAAAAACATTTTTTTATTTAGGCATGGTTATTGGAGGAAGCGGTATAATAACTGGAGTTATACTTGGTTTCATTGCTATGTATATTCTTGGTTCGTTTGATATAATAAGCCTTCCGGCAGATGTTTACGGGATGAGCAGGTTGCCACTTGATTTATCGTTTAATGATTTTATATATATAGTTTTTGGTGCTATTGTTATAGTAAGTTTTTCTTCTTATTATCCCTCCAAACAGATAAGCAAGATTGATGTGTTAACTACTTTGAGGGATTAGTCTTTTTATTTGGCAAAAAGAGTTTAAATGGAGTTTTTATAATTCTAAACAATATATTGATTGGAGATTTTATAATACTTTCTGTAAAATCAGTTTTTATTTTAGGATTCTCAAGTTTTCCTGAAATTATAACTTTTGTAGTAAATTTCCCTTTTTTACCTAAGATGATATACCCCAAAAATGGTATGGAATTTATGGCTTTACCTAATTTTTTCAATATCTCAACATGAAATATCAGGTTTATTTTTTTTCTTTTTAGATTTATATATCCACCTCCTTTTAAGATAGAAAAATCATTTTTGAGCTGAATATTTTTAAGATTTAAAATAGAATTATTTAAATCAAAATTAAAATTTCCAGTATTTATTTTAAAATCTTCCCCACCTTTTTTTATACTTTTTATTGCACTGTTTATTATATAGCAAGTCCCTAAAAAATGTTTATCTTTTTCTTTTATAATAAACTTGTCAACATTAATTAAATTTCTGATAC
>WFMT01000056.1 GCA_015488975.1 Campylobacteraceae bacterium
TCAGTTATTGCATTTATTTGTCCTACTATGCTATTCTTTGTTACTATGCCATTAATGGTCGTTGTACCATTGCCATTCATGGTCGTTGTACCATTGATAACTATAGATTTTTCAGCCAGTTTTTTGCCACTATTATCATACACAACAAGATTGAAACTACCTTGCTTAAAATCGTATCCACTATTTATCAAGGCTGCATTGTTAGTAAGATTTAGTGTGGAAGAATCCATGGAGTTAACAGCACTTGATGCATATACAGAATTTGTTTTTTGTATCAAACCTTTGGACATAGTATCCAAACTATCAATATATTTTTGTAACTTACCGTCAGTTGGAAAAGCTGTTTTAGAATCGATATTTCTTCCACGCAAATCTAAAATAGCACCTATTTTACCACCTTGTATTTTTGTACTCATGTTAACTCTTGAGCCGTCTGAACTCTCTTGATAGATAGAATAATACTTACTTTTATTTCCATTATTATCTATCGTCAGAGGATGAAATGTAGAACCATCGACAAAAGATTCACCTGCAATATTTAGATAATACTCTTTACCACCGTCATTTAATTGTGGATTTACAGATATATCACTTTGCATATTCCCCTTAAATACAGAAACTCCAAGCAATTTTGACAATGAAAGCTCTAATTTATCTCTTTGATCTCTTAAATCATTTGCATTATTATATTTTATAGATTCTACATTACTTATTTGAGCATTTAAATCTGCAATTTTTTTACCTATATTATTTACTTCATCTATACTTACTTTCAACTGATCATTTAAAGAATTTTGCGAAGCTCTTAGTCTGCTTCTTGTATCTTGAATATGATTTGTAAATGTTTCAGTTGCCTGGGCTAAAACTGTTTTTTTGGACGAACTTGTAGGATTGGAAGCAAAACTGTTCCAAGAGTTAAAATAATTTTTCATATCATTTTGTAGTCCTACTCCACTTGTATCTGGAAAATATCTTGCTATTTCCTCAAGAGTAGATTTGGAAAATTGATTATATTCTAAAGAATTTGCACTATTTCTAAGTCTTCCAAAAACAAATTCATCATGAATCCTTTTGATAGCTTTAACTTTAACCCCTCGCCCTATATCTCCCGGTACAGTATGCAAAGGAGTTTGTGCCTGCGTTATAACTCTTTGTCTTGAGTACCCTTGTGTATTTGCATTTGCTATATTGTGACCAGTCGTTCCCATTTGCAACTGAGATACATCCAATCCTGTATATCCGGTATCCAATGTACTAAATAAACTCATTACGCCGTCACCTTAAGCAGAGAAAAACTTCTTGGGTTTATTTTTTTATAATCATCCATTTCTGTTGGAAAAATTCTATCAAACAGTGAACTATAAAATTCATTGACTACTACAACAAATTTCGCATATTCTTTATTTAATTTTTGTAATTCTTTTAATCTTAATTTAAGCAAATCAAGTGTTTGTTTTTCCTCCTCGCTCAATATATCTGAAAGTTCTTTTTCTTGAGCATTCTCAATCAACTTTACAAGTTCATTATCCAAAAGGGCTTTGTTGTTTTCAAAGATACCGATAATCTCATCTTTTATTTTTGTTCTATTGTAGATTGACTCATTTTTGGCATTTTTTATATCTTCAATGTCATCTTTGGTTAATCTTATCAAATCATCTATATTTTTTACAACACTATTTAGATAATGAGGTATCATTGTCATACTCCTTCTTTTTTAAAAGAGAAAATATCTAAACGAGAGTCTGTGCAATCTTTTCAGCAGTTTTTTCAATATCTATTTTATAATTTCCATTTAAAATATTTTTTTTTATCGACTCTAATTTATCATTTTCTTTATTTTTAATATTATTTTTAATATTGCTACTTTTACTATTTGAAACTTTATGGCTATTAATCGATACAGCTCCAATGTCAACCTTTGAAATCATCTTATATCCTTTAGAGTTTGTTACTGTCTCCATATCGTCTTTATAGAAAAATTATTAACCTCTGTGCTTCAAATAATTAAACAATAATTCACTAAATCCAAAATGACCGCTTAATTTATTGCTCATAGTATCATTATACATGGATTTGTATATATCTTCACCGGCACTTTTTGGAAACAGTGTATTTTCACTTTTTGTTGAAACATCCAATATTTTTGCTATAAAAAATGCTTCAAATTTATCAGTTTGTTCTTTCAGCTTTGCATCATTGTCTGTTTTAACGATATTTGGAACACTGTTTAAACTCCTCATAACGCTATAATTATCTATATTTATATTCATTTTTTTCCTTTAGATTATCTCAACATCAGCTCTTATAGCACCAGCTCTTTTGATGCCTTCTATAATAGATATGACATCTTTTGGCTTAGCTCCCAATTTTTGCAAAGCTCTTGCCAAATTTGATATTGTAACATCATTTTTTCTTACACTAAGTGTGCTATTTTGCACATTTAGTGCCATATTTTGACCTACTGGAATATTATTTTTAGAATTACCAATATTGTTGACCGGCACTATCTTTATGGTTATATTTTTATGAGTGATAACAACAGGATCTATTTTGATATTTACCCCTGCAACTATGGTGCCTGTTCTCTCATCAATAACTATCTTTTCTATAGGCTTATACTTCACATTGGTATTTAAAATTTTTGCCATAAAGGATATGACACTTGTGTTATCAGGCTTTCTTAGCTTGATAGTTTTAGGATCAATCGCAATTGCCACTTTCTCATTAAAAGCAGCATTTAAACTTTTTTGTATATCTATTGCTGTTTCAAAACTTGATTGTTTTAAGGAAAGTTTTAAATATTTTTTATCATATATGTCATAAACTACACTTTTTTCAACAATACCACCATTTAAAATCGTACCGGCAGTTGCATGATTTAGCTCACCCCTTCCTCTGCCATTTCTACCTCCAATGCTTATTGAGCCTTGAGCCAAAGCGTAAATTTTACCATCAACTCCTTTTAGAGGTGTTATCAAGAGAGTTCCTCCTTCTAAGGACTTTGCATCTCCTATGGATGAAACTGTAACATCAAGCTTATCACCTTGTCTTGTAAAAGGAGGTAATTTTGCAGTAACGATAACAGCTGCTATATTTTTTGATTTTATATCTTTTGGATCTATTTTTACATTAACCGTTTGAAGCAAGTTTGACAAGGATCTAACTGTAAAAGCTGAAGTTGTACCATCACCTGTACCATTTAGTCCGACAACAAGGCCATAACCAATAACTTGGTTATTCCTCACTCCAACAACACTTGCCAAATTTTTTATCTTTTCGGCATTTAAAAAAGTAAAAACCAAAAACAGTATAAATAGTACTTTTTTCAACTTTAATCCTTAAAGCAAATTCTATAAGAGTTAAAGCAATATGTGTTCCAAATCAAGTATACTTATAGTAACTTATAGTTGTTTTACCAAATTTCTTACTTTTGATTTTTTTATAGTCAGCTATATTTTGTGGAGGAGTTATATCACTTATATGTTCTATGGATACAAGTTCACATATTTCAACAGGAATATTTTCAATAAGATTATATGTTTTTAGATAAATTTCATCCATTCCATCTCTTATGGAGAAAGGAGGATCAAAATAAAAATAAGCCTTTTTATTTATCTTTTTTAAAAGTTTTGGAAATTCTGTAAAACTGTCTGCAAGCACAGCGACACACTTTTCATCCTCAATACTTTTTATATTTTGCAAAAGTATTTTATACGCATCTGTATCTTTTTCTATAAAATAAACTTTTTTTGCACCTCTACTTAGAGCCTCAAGTCCAACAGAACCACTTCCTGCAAAGACTTCAATAAAAATACTGTTTACTATTTCAAACTGGATTGTATTAAAAAATGACTCTTTTACGATTGATTTTGTACTTCTTGTGCTATTTAGTGATGGCAGTAACAGCTTTTTTCCTCTGTATTTTCCACTGCATATCGTAGTATATAAACTATTTTTCATAAAATTCCCTTATTGTATTTATAAGATTTTCTCTAAAATCAAGAGTTAATTTATCTATTTTTCTCTCTAATTTCCAAATCATTTTTTCATTATCTTCATATTTAACAATTTTATTTTCACCTAATATAGAATTTTCATAAATCTTTTTTAAGTCCATCAATAAAGTAGATTTGGAAAAAGGAATCTGTATATCTGCCTCTTTTGAAGAATTTATCAATACTAAATATTTATCAGTTTGTATTTTTTTATCACTGATGACAATATCACAATTTTTGTAAGATGTTATATAATCTTTTAAAAAAATTTCTAAACTGTTTTTTAACAATAACGAGTCGCACAAAATCGAAATTTTCATATAAAATTATCCTTTTTGAAAAGTTATACGATATTTTATCAAAACTTTCATAAGATATACTCTAAAGTTTATTTATATACGGACGATTTTATCTTAGAATTTAATAACACAAGGAGTTAAATCATGGATATATTTAATGCTGTAGGAAAACATGTAGATTCTGCTCAACACTACAATGTAGAACAAACAAGCACCATTAGCACTAAAACCGTACAACACACTGAGCAGGCAACATCAAGTAAAGTGCAAAACAAACAAGATAGCAAGCAGATTCAGCAACATTTGTCAAATACCATTAAAAAGCTAAATGATCAAATGCAATCGCTAAATATCAATATTGAATTTGGATTTAACAGTAAAATTGATGAGTTATTTGTAGATGTCACAGAAAAAAGCTCAGGCAAACTTATAAGAACTATACCCACTCAAGATGCTATGAAACTTGCTGAGAAAATGAAAGAAGTCATAGGCATGATTTTTGATAAAAAAGGATAAATAATGGCAAATAGTTTAGGTGCATTAAGTAGTTTAGGCTTAGGTAGCAAAGGAGCTCTTAGTTATAGCACAATTGACAAATTGAAAAAAGCGGATGAAGCTTCCATAATAACACCAATAGACGATAAAATAACCGCAGATAAATCAAAAGAGGCTGCCCTTGATAAACTGACTACATTATTGGCAACCTTAAAAGGCTCAACAAGTGCTTTATCGTATGATACTATATATTCACAAACAAGTGTCGCCGCCAATGGAACTTCAGCGAGTGCTACTGCTCAAAGTGGAGTCAGCAATCAAACTATCACATTAAATGTTAACAATATAGCTACCAATGATATAAAAGAATCAAAATCATTTGCATCATCAACAAGTACTTTTACAAGCAGCAATGATACTTTAAAATTTGCACTTCAAGGAGGTTCGTCTTTTAGTGTCAATGTGGGAGCTACTACAACTATATCAGATCTGGCACAATCGATAAATAACGATTCAAATGGTACAATTTCAGCTTCAATCTTAAATGTAGGAGGAACAAATCCCTATAAATTAGTTATCAAATCCACCGCAACCGGTGCAAGCAATGCCATTACGGTATCATCTACAGGAGGTGGAACTGCCGCTAATGACTTAAGTCTTACAACTGTTGGAAACGGTGCGCAAGATGCAAGTTTTACATATAACGGTATTTCTGTATCAAGAAGCTCAAATGATATAACTGATTTAATCACTGGTGTTGATATAAAGCTTTTAAGCAGTGGTCAAACTACTATCAAGATATCCCAGGACACCAAAAGCTTAAGCGATGAAGTAAATTCTTTTATTACAAACTATAACAATCTAATAGACAACCTAAATACAACTACAAGTTACAATGCCAAAACAAAAAAAGCAGGTATATTTCAAGGGGTTAGCCAAATAAGAGATATACAAAGCAACTTAAATAATCAAATATTTAGTTTTAATGTTAATGGAAAGTTTCTTAGTGATTTTGGTATTACTCAAAACAGTGCGGGTCACTTGCAACTTGACAATGCAACATTTCAATCAGCTTTAAGCACTAATCCGCAAAGTATAAAAGATTTTTTTGAAGGTAGCACTACGAACAATCCAAATGACGGTTTGTTTGTCACTTTAAACAATAATTTACAATCAATATTTATGAATCAAAATAGTGAAATACCGCTATACAAAAGTTATTTGGATACAAATTTAAAAAATTTAAATGACCAAAAAACACAACAGACACAAAGACTAACAGATAAATATAATATATTGGCAAAAAAATTTGCTGCCTATGACAGCATAATAGCAAATTTTAACCAAGCTTCTCAGTCTTTGCAAATGCAAATATCAAGCTTTATAAATACAAAAGGATAAATTATGATGAGAACAAATACAGCATATAACGAATATAATACAAATAATATCTCTATAGAGTCAGAAGATAAACTTATAGAATTACTTTATGAGGGAATCTTAAGATTTAATTATCAAACAAAAAAAGCTATAAAAGATAATAATTTAGAGAAAAAATCATACTGGATAAACAGATCAGTTGATATATTTATAGAACTTATCAACTCTTTAAATTATGATGGAGGAGAAGTTGCCGAATACTTAAATGGTCTTTATTCTTACCAAATACAACTATTATCAATCGCAAATATAGAAAATGACACAAAAGTTTTAGAAACTGTAAACAATGTAGTTAAAGGATTGCTTGAAGCCTGGAGAGAAGTCAATGAGCACAAATCAAAAGTGGCTTAATAGCTTAAAAATGGCTGTTATAAATGAAGATATTGGTGATATCATAAAGCATACAAGTGACATCCCCAAGCTTGAAACACTTGAAGAATCACAAACACTCCTAGCTCTTATACAA
>WFMT01000057.1 GCA_015488975.1 Campylobacteraceae bacterium
CTTCTTATCTGGAGTGGGCTTAGCTTACCGGTTTCTATAACCATAACATCGATTCCGATATTTATGCAATCTCTCACTTCTTCATACAAGTTAAAAGAGTACATCAAGTGGAAAGAAGTAGCTATTGGAAGTATTTTTAGGTACCTTGGGCTTCCACTTGGTATATTTTTATTAACGCTCATCAATGGCTTCAACAAAAATGATATAAAGCAGATAGTAGGAATTGTTATATTATTGATAATTGTTTTGCAATATTTTTTTAAAACTGAGCCTGTTGACAAGGTTGGATTTTTATGGACTTTTATAGCATTTTTTTCAAGCGGTATTTTTTTGGGTATGATTTCTATGGGTGGGCCACCTGTTATATTATGGGTAATGGCACACAAATGGGATGCGCTTAGAATCAGAGCATTTCTAAGTGCATTGTTTTTTATAGCTTCTCCATTTTTGCTTTTTTTATTGTACTACACATTTGGGCATGAATTACTAAAATATTTTATTGTTGGTCTTAGCTTTACTCCAATTGTAGTTATTGGAACACTCATAGGAGTAAAGCTTGGTAATTATTTAAATCATATAGTATTAAAAAAAATTATCATATTTTTACTTATCATAACCTCTTTAGTGTCAGTCTTCTCTCCATATCTTTAAGATAATAAACTAATATATGAAATAAACTAAATTTTAACTGTATTTTATATAATATACAAATATTAATCATAAGGGAAAAAAATGAAAAATTTATATTTCAAAAAAAGACTACTCATAGCAACTCTTGCAACAGCAATGTTTTCTTTATCTTTACAGGCATCTTCAAACAAAGAGATAAAAATGGAGGCAAAAGCTGCTATAATGAAACTTGGCAAAACATTAAAAAGCGAAGTGGTAAAAAATATGAAGGCTAACGGTCCTGTAAGTACGGCATATTTTTGTTATAAAAATGCAAAAAAATTAACAAAGAAAGTAAACGCTACTTACAAAAAAGGAATATCTGTTAAAAGAATATCTCTAAGAAATAGAGATAAAAATAATTACCCATCTTCAAAAGATGAGATTGCTATGTTAAAAAAGCTTTCTGCTCAAGCAAAGGCAGGAAAAAAACTTCCAAAATTAATAGTTGAAAAAATTTCAGATAACCACTATAAAGTCTATAAACCTATTTTTGTAGGCAAGAAATGTATTGTCTGCCATGGTGACGCAAAACACAGAAGCAAAGAGGCATATAAAATAATAAAAGAAAAATATCCAAATGATAAAGCCATCGGATATAAAGTTGGTGATTTTAGAGGTGCTTTTGTAGCAAATATAATAAAATAAAAATATAGGGTATTTTACCCTATATGCAAATGCGTAACAAGTGTCGAGGCAAGCCCGAGCAGTCCTCCAAAAACCCCACCCCACAAAACAAGCCAACTCAAGTGTTCTTTTATCATATTTTTTATAATCTCTTTTACCATCACAGGTGTCAGCTCATCCAGTCTTGCATCAACCAATCTTTCGATCTTCTTGATAAGATCATCACTAACAGTAGAACTTGAGAGACTTCGTTCTAAAACTTTATTGAAAGCTTCTGTTTTTGTTATGGCTACAACTGAACTTTTAAGCCTTTTTACAAAACTTTTTTTAAGTGGCTCCAATGCTTTTTCTCCTCCGAACATGCTGAGCATTCCACCAAAACTAGACTCCATTACGCTTGCTTTAAGTGCTTCATAAGCCGGGGCAAAATCGGTATTTTCTATGATAGGGGATATATCTATCTTTGTTTCTTCAGATTTAAAGAAATTATCAAGCTGCTCTTTTGTAAAAAATTGACCCATAATAAGCTCTTTTATGGACTTTTTAAACTCTTCAAACTTTAAAGTTATAATTCCTGAGCCGTAAAGAAAAGGTACTTTTTCAAAAAGCATATATATGGCTATTTGATTTGTAATAGCACCAGAAAGTGCAAACAAACCAGTATAATAAAGATAGTCTTTAAATTCTACATTTGTAAAAAATGAGCCTACTACAATAAATAGTGCTATAAAATTTGTAAAAAATGCTTTGTCTAACTTCACATATCCTCCATACTATTATATTTTAGAAAAACTAGAAAAATATCTCAAAACTCTTCTTCTAAATTTTGGATATCTTCTCTCAAGCTTCCCAAGTTCTTTCTCAAGTTCTTTACTAAGACCGTTTTCTTCTTTTTTGATATCTTGCAAAAATGAAATACGGCGCTCAACAAAGTAAAAATACAATAAAACACTGACAGCAGCTGCATAAAAACACCAAATAGATGTAAAAGCATAAGGTTTAAGCAATGATACAACTGATAAGCCAATGAGATTTAGCCAACCAAAAATTTGTATTGCTATGCTGCTGCTTAGTATCAATGAACCGCAAGTTGTTAAAACATATATCATCGCGATCCACCTATGATTTGTCCAAGGGTTTACATAAGTTAAGGCATTATGTTCTACTGAAACATAAGTAGGCTGGACGGAAAGTCCCCAAAGCGTATATGCCGTTAACAATCCTCCAAGTATCATAAGTATGAATATAATTTTTTTACGAGTCCCTGATGGTTCAAGCAGCCAAATAGCTAGAGGAACTAAAAACTGCAACAATCCCTGTGCATAAAAAACAAATATATTTTCCGCCATATACAACGCTCTCTCGCCAATAAAATGATTTACTCCAAGCCAAACAAATCCTTGAGTAAACTGATGCAATGAAAACAGCATAGGCAAACTGGCAAAAACAACTTCTTTAGGAGTACTTACCTTTCTTAGCGTAAGTATACCTACTACACCTATGATACCAGAAAGAATAAAATTTAGTACAGCAAATAACAAGTTTATCCTTATATATCTTCTTCAGTCTCAATCAAGCAGTTTTTAGAAACATTCTCTACTATATAACATATCTTTTGCAGCATTTCTTTTATCTCAAAAGTATGGTTTTTTGTAATTATTGCTGATTTAAAAACTTTTTCACTACTATAATCATAAAGTTGATATTTTCTTATGAGATTTTTCTCAATATTGTATAAAATATCAAAGCCCGTATTTAAATTTGTTTTTATTAAAACAAGTATTAAATATTTTTCATCTATCTTTATACATTTATCTGTCAGTCTTATAAATTGTTTTAAGTGAATCTTTTTATGGATAATATGTTTATTTAGCTTGATAATAGCTAAAGAATATCCGATATTGTATCTTGCAAAGTTATATTCACACTCATCAAAAATATTTTTATTATCTTTATAAATTTTTAGATAGTCTAATTGTGTTTGCATTAAAAATCCTTATACATTTATACTTCATTTATACTTAAACATCAATAAAATCAAATTGCCATTTTATAAAAAGATTTAAACACCAAAAACAAAATAAACAATTGTAAAAAAATTATACCTAAATACAAATCATAAACTTGAACCTGCTTGCTAATAATACCGAAAAATTCCAATATCTTATAAAAAATATATGAAATCACAAGACCGACGAGATAACCTTTTTGTTTTATAACATCAGCAAAAGATATTAATTTAGTTTTTTTTAGTGCAATAGTCTCCATTCTCACAAGATAACTTCCAAATACAAATGTAACTTCATATCCAATATATATGATCAAAGCTGTCATATATGAATAATTAAATATTAAAAACACGCTCACAAATATAAAAACAGTCGTCTCTACAATCATAGTTATATAAAAGAAAAAATGTATATTCATAATATCTTCATAAAATTTAGCTATAAAAAGTGTTCCAAGTGCTAAAAATATACCGCCAAGAGAAAATATGGAAGGTTCAAGAGGAGTATATAATACAAACACACTTCCAACAGTAAGCCCTAAAAACATAGAATTGAAAAATTTATACCAAAGATAGTTTCTATAATTTAATCTCATCAAAATCTAATACTCATCCCAAGCATAAAAGTTCTTTCATAGTTTACAGGATACACCCCTAAACTATTTCCGCTATAAGCGAATAAAGCATTCTTTTTATCAAAAATATTTTTGACTTTTGCAAAAAGATTTATCTTTTTATATTTGTAATTTACAGAAAGATTTGTTGAATTGTACCCTTGCATTTTTGCATATTTCTTTTCAAAATCACTCATTGCATAAGCTTGAGATCTATAAATATGGGATAAAAGAAAAGTTGTTCTAAAGTTTGGCCTGTAGCCTATGACCAATTTTATCTTATGTTTTGAAACACCAGGGATTGGATTGCCTGCGATTAGCGGGTTATTTGTATCTTTTAGTATTTTTGTATCAGTAAATATGTAATTTAATTTTATAAAAAGATTATAATGGATATTATACTTTTCATCCAATTCAAACCCATATTTTCTAGTCCTATCGAGATTTGTATTGTATGAATTTTGAGGATAAGGCAAAGTGTTATAATATATCTCATTATATACATTTGCATAAAAAATTGACAACTTTAATTTATGCGGATACTTAAAATAATTAAAACCTAAATTATAATTGTTAACATTCATCGGTTTAATATATTTATTAAAATATTGAGTATATGTAGCATTGTTAAATGTAAAAAATCTGTCAATATCTGGAGTTTGAAAAGATCTGTTTATATTGGCAAATAAAGATGCAAAGTTATTCAATTTATAATTATAACCTATGTTATAAGCATTTTCATATATAATTTTATTCCAATATTTTGCATCATAATTATATTTGATTTTTTCTCTTCTTGCTCCTAACGAAATCGTATTTTTACTGACTTTGTAACTCGCATTTATATAATACCCTGTATTGTCTTTGTAAAAATTATCGCCAGAATTTTTTTTTCTCAAACCATCAAATACTTGAACTCCTGCAACTACTTTTAGATTATTTTTATTATAATTAATCCTCGTATTGTAACTATTGTAATAATATCTATATATACTGTGCCACTGCATATATTCAGAAAGTTTATTCTCATTATTGCCTTCAAAATGTATCTGATAATGATTGCTAATCTTATAATCAAAGCCATAACTTAAAACATTGTCCCAATAGTATTGGTGCGTATAGTAAGCTGGTATAGACTTTGGATTTTTTTCATATTGAGACAGACTTATGCTTCCTGGATAAAATATATCCATTTTTGAAAATGTTTTGCTCACATATAGTCTCAACTTGTCTATTGGATTATAATCAAACCTAAAAGCCTTATTCTCGTTCGAGTTCGTATTTTTATCCCCGGTTGTATCTATATATCTATCTCCATCATATTGAGTTTTATCCATATAGCCTGAGATTGCAAATTTATTTTTCTTAATGCCAAAGTTTACACCACCGTACCACAACCCATTGCTTCCTGCATAAGTTTTTACAGTCATATTATTGCTTCTTTTAGTGATTATATTGACAACTCCTCCATCGGCACCATCCCCGTATTCAACAGAACCGGAACCTTTTATAATTTCTATCCTTTTTATATCCCCAATTGGAATTGAAGATAAAAGCTGAGGTGTTTTGTCAATATTATTTAACCTTCTGCCATTTAAAGTTATAACAACATTTTCATATCCATTTGCAAGCCCATAGCCTCTTAAATCAATCAGTTGAGAAAAGGTATTGCCAAATGACGGCATGACAGTCAGTGATGTTTGTGTGTTTAAAAAATTATATAAGTTTTTTGAGTGGGAATTTTTAATATCTTTTGCGGTATATATTTCA
>WFMT01000058.1 GCA_015488975.1 Campylobacteraceae bacterium
AAGTGAAGAAACCCCCGCTGCATCTACAAGTTTTGTAGAAGCTGTTGCAAAATCATTTGTTTTTTTATCAATTTGTGAAACATTACTGCTTAATTTATTGCCATTTACACTAAAATAATTCCTGTCAAACGATACAGCTTCACTTGTTCCGGCAGATTGAATATAGCCACTATTAACAAATGAAACAGTATTGGTTAAATTATCTACGGAGCTTGCATTATCATACGAGCCGACCATACTAAAATCTAAAGATTTATTACCGTTTATTTCATCGGTTATTTCTATTTGACCGTAATTATTTAATGTAGCATTTACATCACTTGAAGGAGTAAAGCTACTTTTTATATTATCCAAAAGAGTTTGTACTGTATCATTTACATTTATATTTATCTTCTTTTTAAAACTGCTTCCATCACTATTTTTCGCCTGAATATAAAAATATGCATCCGTTGATGCAGAAGTACCCCCACCGTTAAACTTCATTAAATTTTCTATCTTATCACTACTTTTTAATATATTTTGATGCTTATCGTCAGAATACATTTTTACATTTGTTGAGAGTATTTTTTTATAGTCATTGTCTGAGCCTAAAAACAACGACTCTCCATCAATATTATATGGCAATGAAGATTGCGCACCTGTTGTTGCTTTAATTTCTTGTGCATTTCCTCGATAATTTCCATTTGAATCTATAGGTTTTGTAGAAAATGCTGTTCCTGAAAAAAGAAATTTACCGTTTATTGATGAATTGGACAAATCCATCAAGTTACTTTTTATTGCTTCTAAATTATCTGCTATTGCATTTAAACTGGTGGTATTATGTGTACCATTTGCAGCCTGTATGAGTTTTGTTTTAAATTTAATTAATGAATTTGTAAATTCATTTAATACAGTATCACTGTTATTGGCAAATGTTTGAGCACTTTGAGAACTGTTTTTTATCTGAGCCAAAGAAGTTTTTTCATATTCAAGCCTGGAACTATCAATATATACAGAAGTGTTATCGAAACTGTTTTGTATTTTATGACCGGATGAGATTTGTGATGTCAATTTATGCATCAAATTACTATCTCTGCTGTAATCTGTATTAAAATTATTATATATTAATTGATTTGTTATCCTCATTTTATCCCTTTTTCTAAAATAGCATATCACTACAAGCAATTTTAATTCCTCTATCAAATATGCCTTAATTATCCATTTTTAACTCAAAATTATATAGAAATATCGGCTTTTAGCGATTTTTTTTAAATTTTTAGCAAATTATTATTGTCTTTTTTAAAAAAAAACTGTACAATTTAGGCAAATATAATTTTTTAAAGGATTGCTAATGAAAAAAGCTGAATTTATTCAAGTAGTTGCCGAAAAGGCAGGATTGTCAAAAAAAGATACAAATGTTGTACTTGATGCAATGTTAGAAACAATCACAGAGGCACTAAGTGATGGAAAAAGTGTTAGTTTTATTGGTTTTGGAACTTTTTCAACAACACCAAGAGCTGCAAGAACAGCTAGAGTGCCAGGTACTGACAAAATAGTAGATGTTCCTGCAACAACTGCTGTAAAATTTAAAGTTGGTAAAAAATTAAAAGATGCCGTAGCACAAAAATAATCTTCTATGATATGCTTAAAAGCTTGTTTTTAACAAGTTTTTAAGCAATAAAACTCTAAAATTTCACTCTTATTTTACTATTTATGCCTGAGTGGTGAAACTGGTAGACACGCCAGATTCAAAATCTGGTGGTAGCAATACCGTGCCGGTTCGAGTCCGGCCTCAGGTACCACTATTTAAAATGAAATATTTTTTATTTTGCAAAACAAATAAATATACACTAAAAATAATAACAGCAAACATAACTATCACCATATTCCACCCAAAGTTTTTGTAAACTATAACTGGTATAAATGAACCTACTGAGCCACCTATATAATAAAAAGTAAGATACATTCCTGATGTAAGAGATTTTTTATCTTCTTTCATAGTATTTGCCAAACCTGATGAGATAGAGTGAATCGTAAACATGCCAATACAAAATATAAAAAGTAGAAAAAATATGAAAATTATATTAGTATTTACAAAAAATATAGTAATAAATCCATAAAAAATAGTAGCAAATATAAGAGTATTAATCTCACTTTTAAATACTTTTACTATTTTCCCCGACATTAGTGCAACAATAATCCCGGCACTATAGCCAAGGTACATAAGCCCTATTTGTGTTTCAGACGCATTAGGGTCTATCTCTTTTACTCTAAAAGGAAGTATATTTAAAAGTCCTGCAAAAACAAAAAATACAGTAAACATTAAGGTATATACAGTTATAAATTTTTTATCTTTTAATATAGCTATAACATCAGAAATATTTGCTTTGATTAGTTTAGTTTCGCCTTTGTAATCGATTTTATATATAAAAAACAAAGCAAGCAATATTTCAAGTGACAATGAAAAAAATACCCATCTCCATCCAAAATTTGTAGCAATTATTCCAGAGGCTACTCTTCCTACTATGCCGCCAAATACTGTTGAAGCGACATATATAGACATGTTTGTTTTAATATTTTTCTTATCTATACTTACAAGAATACTCATGACTGAAGTTAATACAGCCGGTATAACCATGCCCTCAATTGCCCTAATTGCAAAAAACATTTCATAGCTATCACTAAATCCTAAAAAGATATTGGTTACAAAAAGTACGACAACAGCACTTTGCAACATCTTTTTTGCTGGAAAACTCTCTAAAATATATCCATACATTATAGGAGCAACTGCAAGTGAAAACAGTATAATGGCTGTAAAGCTTGAAGCCTTCACAACATCAATATTAAATTCTACTGCAAGAAGTGGCTGAATTGGTTGGGTAGCATACATAACCGACAAAACTATTGTGATTATATAAACTAAAATTACAAGTTCTTTCTTTTTCAACTTTTTTTCTTTACTCTTGATGTCAGAAAAGGTGGTCTTGCAATCCAAATTATAGGAATCATAAGTAAAAATGTATAACCAGATAAAAGAAGTATATTATCATTTGACATTGTCATAGCCTGTTGAGTTATTATTCTATTTATAAAACTTGCAGGGGATGAAGTAATATGACTTAATGAATGATATATATTTATGCTTTGAGGAGAAAATAGATTAATATGTTCAGCAAGTTGTTCGTGATGAAGACTTCCCCATCTTTGCCAAAAAGTAACACCTATTGATGTCCCGAGGCTTCCTCCTAAAATTCTTAGAAAATTCACAACACCCATAGCAGAAGCAATGCGAGATGGATTGATTTGTGAAATAACGATACTTGTAAGAGGCACAAAAAACAAAGCCATAGCGATACCCATGATAAGCCTTGGAAAGGATACATGAAACAGATCAACTTCAGTAGTAAAGTTGGACATTAAAAAATAACTCAGTGCAAAAAGTGCAAAACTTATACTAACTACAACTCTCAAATTCATTTTATGCATATTTGAACCGACTATAGGAGATAGCAAAAAGGCAAAGACTCCTACTGCCGCAGATGCGAAGCCTGCCCAAAACGCTGTATATCCTATTTGGGTTTGAAGCCACAAGGGAAAGACAACACCACCGCCTAAAAAGATAGCATATCCAACACTAAGCACAATTGTACCTATAACAAAGTTTCTAATTTTAAAAAGTTTTAAATCAACCACAGGATGCTCATCAAAAATCTCCCAAATAATAAAAAATAATATTCCTATAAACGATACTATAGTAAGAAAAATTATTGTTGTAGAGCCAAACCAATCTAAATTATTGCCTCTATCCAAAAGTATTTGTAGTGACCCGACTCCTATTATTAAAAGTGACAGACCTATGAAGTCTATTGGATATTTTGCTTTATCAGTCTCTTTGTGTTTTATAAGTTGCCAAACAATAAATGAGCAAAAAATTCCTATGGGAACATTGATGTAAAAAATCCATGACCAAGAAAAATTATCAGTTATGTAGCCGCCAAGAAGAGGTCCGGCTATGGGCCCTACTGTTGCTGTCATTGCCCAAAAAGCAAGAGCTAAGCCTTTTTTTGTTGAGGGATAGTGCGACAAAAGAAGACTTTGCGATAATGGCATCATAGGGGCTGCGACAGCTCCTTGTAAAACTCGTCCTACTATTAAAAACTCAAAGCTTGGAGACAATCCACACAACATGGAAGTAAGAGAAAATAAAGCAGTTGATATAACAAAAAGTTTAACTTCACCAAATCTTTTTGCAAGCCAACCAGTAAGAGGCATAGAGATAGCATTTGATACTCCAAAAGCAGTTATTACCCAAGTACCGTCAGTGGGAGCTACACCAAGGTCACCGGAGATTGCCGGTATAGAAACATTGGCTATAGTTGTATCCAAAACTTGCATAAATGTAGCCAGAGTTAAGGCTAAAGTTAAAAGAACAAGTATTGGAAGCGGTAAAGACCCAGCTTTAATCATAAATTTTTCTTTATTATTTCATCAGCAATCTTTTTAGCATTTTTTAATGCATCTTTGTAAAGATTTGTTTTAAAATTTGGCTTTCTTATTTTTACTTTTTTCAGCTTTTTTTTATTTCTTATATGTGTATCAACATACACTTCCATAGAATTCCCTACCTGTAAAGGGTATTTTTGTAACTCTTTTTGATTCAACGATATCCTTACAGGGACTCTTTGAACGATCTTTATCCAATTTCCGGTAGCATTTTGAGCAGGTAATAAAGAAAATGCTGAGCCGGTACCAGGTAATATTCCTACTACTTTTCCATGAAAAACTATATTTTTACCATATACATCAGAATAAAGCTTTACGCTTTGCCCTATCCTGATATTTTTTAACTTAGTTTCTTTAAAGTTGGCATCTACCCAAAATCCTATCTTAGGAACAATTGCTGCTATAATTGTTTGAGGATTAACATGACTTCCGACACTAAAATTTTTCTTAGCAACAATTCCACTTTTTGGTGATAAAATATCACATCTTTTTAAGTTAATATAAGCTTTCTCCAAAGCGAGCACAGCTTTTTTGATTTGAGGATTATTATAAATATTTTCACCTTTTAGCAAAACCTTGATAGATAAATAATTCTTTTTCGCTATATTTAAATTTTCTTTAGCCTCTTCAAGTGCATATTTAAAATTATCATAAACCTCTTTGGAGATTGCTTTGTTTGAAAATAATATTTGATTTCTTTTAAAATCACTCTCTGCTTTATCAACTTGTATCTTACGCAAACTAATCAAAGCTTTTGCTTTATCCTTTTGTTTATGCAACTCTTTGATATGTCTGACACTTTGGGCTAAACTATTTTTTGAATTTTTAAAAGCAATTTCTATATCTTTTGAATCAATATGACCTATTTGCTCTTTATATTTTACATATTGGGCAGTATTTATATTAACCTCATCTACAACACCAGAAACCTGTGGAGTAACATAAACAATATTTTGCTTCACATAAGCATCATCTGTGCTCTCATAAAATTGTCCATATAAATAATAATAAAACAGATAGCCTATTATTGATAGAAAAATTAAAATAATAAAAAAAATTAAAATTCTATTTCTTTTTTTATTATTTGTTTTGTTTGTATCTTGCATGTATATCCTATTTTTGATATAATTTAGTTAGCTATGCTAAGTAAATTATATTTTAACACACAGCGCGTTAAAAAAAGTTTAATTTAAAAGATTTCATTTTTTCACAAGGGAGGCTTTAGTAATGCAGTCAAGATTTGGTCAACTTATGGGAGATACTGCTAGAATATGGAAAATGCACTTAAATATATTACTAAAACCTATGGGTCTTAGTTATGCAAAATATTCTACTCTTTTAATGATAGATAGACACTCTGGAGAACTTATGCAAAATGAATTGGCAAATTTACTTTCAATAGAGCATCCGACTTTGGCAAGAGTGTTAAATGATTTACAAAAAAATGGCTGGATAGAAAAAAAACAGCATTTTAAAGATAAAAGGGTTAAAATTATTTTTTTTACGAAAAGCGGTAAAAATAGATTTGAAAAATGCAAACAAATTGTAAATAATTTTAGAAAAGAGATACTCTTTAATATTGATAAAAAAAGATTAAAACAAAATATAAAAGTTTTAGAACAAATATTTAATAATTTATCTAATTTACAGGAGATAAAATGCTCAAAAAAATAAAATTCTTTTTTGAAAAAAAAGATAGATTTTCGAAGCTTTTAGGTTTTAAAATAGTTGATATTGATAAAGGATATGCCAAAGTTGAAGTAGAAGTAAAGGATATATATTTAAATGGTGCAAATGTTATTCATGGTGGTTTTTTATTTTCTTTGGCTGATTATGCTTTTGCATTGGCATCAAATTCGAGGAACAATCTATCTCTTGCAATAAATGCAAATATTATTTTTCACAAAGCTATATCAAATGGAAAAATTTATGCTATAGCTAAAGAGATAAAAGATGGTAACAATGTAGCAAGTTATGAAATAAAAATATATGAAAATGAAAAAAGTATAATAGCTACTGTTACGGGAACAGTTTACAGAAAAGGGAAAAAATTAGTCTGAATTTATCTCTTTTGCCAACTTATACCAAAAACTGCACCAATAAAATTGATACTTTCAAGCTTTAGTACAGCTCCTATTATAGTAAAATCAATCCAAAGATTTTATTGAGCTGTTAACTTTTCTTTTATTTTTACAACAATATAAAAAAACATCGGTATAAACAAAACTCCTATAACAGTAGCAACTATCATTCCTCCAACAACTGTTGTTCCTATGATATGCCTGCTATTTGCTCCGGCACCGCTACTTAATACTAAAGGTAATGTTCCAACTATAAAAGCCAAAGAAGTCATGATAATCGGCCTAAATCTAAGCCTTGCCGCTTCTATGGTAGCATCCATTAAACTCATACCTTCTTTAAGTTTATCCATAGCAAATTCAACGATCAAAATAGCATTTTTAGCAGAAAGTCCAACAAGAGTCAAAAGTCCCACTTGAAAATATATATCAGCTTGCAGATGCCGTAGATATACAGCTAAAACCGCTCCAAATATGGCAAAAGGTATAGATACTATAACTGCCAAAGGAATACTCCAACTCTCATAAAGTGCTGCCAAAATCAAAAATATAAAAATTACCGCATAAATAGTGGTATAGTTTCCATGTTTTTTAAGTTTTTGCTCTTGATAAGAAGTACCTGCCCAGGCGATTGTATAACCTGATGGTAAAATCTTTCTTGCTATTTTCTCAATACTGTCCATTGCATCACTTGCAGAAAATCCAGGTGCCGGATTGCCACTGATTTTGGCGGCATTGAACATATTAAATCTTTGCATAACAGTTGCACCAACAATTCTTTTAATTTTTACTAACTCACTAACAGGTATCAGCTTTCCTGTTTTAGATCTTACAAAAATGTATTTATAGTCATTCTTAGTAGCTCTGTATTTTGATAATGATTGAATATCCACTTGAAAAGTTCTATCAAACAAGTTGAAATCATTAACATAACCTTTACCAAATGTACTTTGTAAAGTAGCAAATATATCTCCGATAGCAACTCCCATTGCCTTTGCCTTGTCTCTTTTTATGGTTAGGGAATATTCAGGAGTGTTTGTATTTAAAGTTGTCCTTACCATCATAAGAGCAGGGTCTTTTTTTGCCTCTTTTACGATCTTTTGAACATAAGCATTAAGAAGTTGCATACTTTTGCCTGTTCTATCTTGCACCCACATATCAAACCCGCCTGTTATACTCATGCCTCTTATCGGAGGTGGACTAACCGGGATAACAAAAGCATTTTTATCTTGCATAAATTCCATCATAAGTCTTCTTGCTATGGCTTGTGAACTCTCAGACGCAAGAGGACGCTCTCTCCAAGGCTTTAATTTGGCAAATGTGATAGCCGCGTCACTTCTATAAGCAAAAGTTACTATATCTATACCGGTAATACCACCTGCTGAAACTATATTTGGATTTGATAATAATTTTTTTTCTATATTATATGAAATTTTTGAAGAATTAGGCAAAGAAGTTGCAGGCATCATTCTTGAAATTACCAACAATATCCCTTGATCTTCATTTGGAACCAACCCTTTGGGAGTTATACTCATAATATGATATGTAAGATATATAAGTCCTACAAATAAAAGAAGTGAAAAAAACCATAATCTTATGGTTTGTCTTGAAAAAATGAGAAATATCTTCGTGGACCAGTCAAAAAATTGGTTAAATTTTCTTATAGGCCAAAACGGTGCCTCCTCTTTTTTCTTTAAAAATACAACACACAAAGAAGGAGTTAGAGTAAGTGCCACAAAACCTGATATCACAACAGCTATGATAATTGTAGTAGCAAACTGTTTATACATAACACCGCTAAATCCGCCAAGTAATGCCGCAGGAATAAATACGGCAGAAAGCACAAGGACGATAGCTACTATAGGAGTTGAAAGCTCTCTCATAGCTTCATAAGCAGCTTCTTTTACACTTATATCTTTAGTTCTTAAAATCCTCTCAATATTTTCTATAACTATAATTGCGTCATCTACCACCAGTCCAATGGCTAAAATCAATCCAAAAAGTGTCAATAAATTTATAGAGAAACCAGCCATATAAAGCCCTGCAAATGTACCTATGAGGGCAACTGGTATAGCGATAAGCGGTATAACAGTGGCTCTTAGATTTCCTAAAAAAAGATAAATTAAAATAACAACAAAACCAATAGCTTCAAACAGAGTTTTCACGACTTCATAGATAGAAGCATTTATAAAAGAGGTTGTATCATAAGGAAAGCTGTATTGTAAATCAGGTGGGAATTTCTTGGATAGTTTTTTTAAAGTTTCATCTACTGCTTTTGATACTTTAAGTGCATTTGCCCCAGGAGATAAAAATATAGCAACAGGCATCATAGGTTTTAAATTATATCTTGCAATAGTATTATATGAATTTGCACCAAGTTCTACTTTGGCTACATCTTTAAGTCTTAGAGCAGAACCATCAGGATTGGCTCTAATAATAATGTTTTTAAATTCTTTTACACTGACAAACCGCCCTTTAGTGGTAACACTGTAAGTAAAAGGCTGTATCTTCTTCATAGGTTCATTTCCGACAGAACCTGCTGCGTATTGATTGTTTTGATTTCGTATTGCATTTATGATATCAGTAGTGCTTAAGTTGTAAAATGATAATTTTTCCGGATCTATCCATACTCTCATGGCATAGTCTTGTTCACCAAAAATAACAGCAGAGCCTACTCCTTGTATCCTTTTTAAAGCATCCATGACATTGACTTTGAGATAATTTGATATAAAAAGTCTGCTATGTCTTGCACCTTTTGAAGTAAAGGCTATAACTTTTAACATATCAGGAGATCGCTCTTGAACACTGACTCCTTGTCGTCTCACAGCCAAGGGTAGCTTACTAAGAGCTAATTGAACCCTGTTATTTACATCAAC
>WFMT01000059.1 GCA_015488975.1 Campylobacteraceae bacterium
CCATTTTTTTACCTCTATTGCATTTGTCGGACAAACTTTCACGCAAAATCCGCAATTAGTACATTTGCTATATTCGATTTCCGGTCTAAATAGTCCAAAAAAACTGATAGCATTATCTAAGCATAATTCTTTACAACTAAAACACATCGTCTTGTTCCAACTAAGACATTTTAGCATATTTATAACTACTTTTGCATTAACATATTTTTTATTATTTGTATCCAAAACACCAAAATTACATACTTTTGCACATTCATCACAGTAAGTGCATCCTCCTTTTGCAAAATCCAATACAGGTGTCTTATCATCTTTTATAACTATGATATTTTCGTCACAGGCATTTTCACAAACTCCACCACATTTAAAACACTCTTTTTCAAAAGTAAATTTATCATTGCTGTATGGCGGTCTTATATCAAAGCTCTCTTGCTTTTCTTTTTTAAAAGAAGATGCAAGAGAGCTAAACAACTCTCTTCTTTGTATCATTTGATTGTATTCACCCCAACATCATAGTTTTGGCTTAAATTAGATCTTTTTAACTCTTTAGTAGTTATAAAATCCGGCTTAAAAGTATTTTTAACCAATGGCTTTGCATTTGATTGAGGGATGTGGCATTGAGTACAATTATATCTTCCGGGGTATAATTTACCATGAGTAGAAGATGCATATACCTTATTACCGTCTGTTTTTGCTACCACATGACCGTCTAAAGAAAGTTTACCTTTTTTTCCAACAACATAAGTCGGTCTCCAATTCATAAAGTGAGACTTTGGTATTGGGGTTGCATGTACGCTTTTTGCAACCTCAGGCAAATGGCATCCCAAACATGCATTATTATTTTTTGTTATCGGTACAAGACCAACTACGCTATGTGGGATTAATGGAGGTGCGTTAACAAAAGATCTATCTATTGTTTTTGCAGTTCCAGGTGCTGCTTTTGTAAATGTAGCACTTTCTGGAGTTATCCCTTTTTCACTAAATACGCTAGCTTTTCTCAAGCTCAAAGAAGTAGCACTAATATCTCCTCCACTCGTTGTAGCACATCCCATGACAAACAGTCCTGCCGCAGCAAGACTAAGAGCAATTTTACTAATTTTTTTCATTATTTTTCTCTCCTTTTTCATTATTGTTTTTAACTTTTAAAAAAAACCCAAGAGCATTATCATCGCATACATCAATGCATCTTCCGCAATTTGTACATTCACCGGAAGTTATAGGTATGGACTCTTTGTCAATCATATATAAAACCTCTACTTCGGGACAGACAACTTTGCACTTCATACATCCCGTGCAAGCTTGAGCATTATGCCTAACTTTAAGTAGCCTGAATTTGCCAATTATTGAGTAAAATCCACCAAGTGGACACAAATGCCCACACCAGCCGTTTTTTAATACAAATAAATCAAACAAATACAATACTGCGATAGTAGCCCATCCAAAACCCATCCCAAAAATTAAACCTCTATGAACCATAGATATCGGTGATACAAACTCAAAAGCCGCCAAACCTAAAAAAAATGAGATAATCAAACTGATTACAATAACCCAATATCTCAAATTTCTGGTTGAAGGTTGTCTTTTTGAAACCATATCAAATCCAAATCTTCTTCTAGTCCAATTTGCAGCATCAGTTATAATATTGACAGGGCATACCCAAGAACAAAAAGCTCTTCCGCCAATTACAGCATAAAATAGTAAGATTATTGCTGCTCCTATTAGGAGATTTGACGAAATTACAGCTCCGGCTACAAACATTTGAAGTACAGCATAAGGATCACTAAGAGGAATTTTACCAAAGAGAAATGAAGTGCTGAGGTTGCCTGTAAGTATTTTCCATCCATAATAATTTCCTGTGAAGAAAAGTAGAAGTATTGATATTTGAACAATTCTTCTTGCTATTAAAAATTTACTATTGCTAATCATTTAACAATCCTTTTAAGTCGTTTAACTTATCTATGGCTTTTCTCTCACTTCTTTTATCTATTGTATGTATGGATTTAGCCTCCTTTAATCTTTGTTGATCTTTTGGGCTCCAACCTTTTACATAATGAGTCCCAACTTTCCCCATCGAAATCTCTCGAGGCAATACAAAAATAGCAGCTTTTTCAACAATACAAGCATGCTCACAAAGTCCACAACCGGTACAAAAATCACTATGCACAACAGGAAGCAAAAATGCATGTTTTCCTGTTCTTTTATTCATTTGCATATCAATTGTCAAAGCTTTTCCCATAAGTGGACAAGCTCTATAACAAGCATCACATTGAAGACCCCAATAAGCAATACAACTCTCTTTTTGTATAACAGCAAGACCCATTTTTGCCATATTGATATCTAATTTTTTTGTCTTTTTGTTTGTTACGCTTGTTATATTGAGTGCGCCGCTAGGACATGCTGGTACACAAGGTATATCATCGCACATAAAACAAGGATTTTTTCTTGCTATAAAAAATGGAGTACCAAGAGGTTTATTGTCTCCTGGTTTTGCAAGCCTTAGAGTTGGATCTTTCGTTCCTATCCTTTTACCTTTTTCATTATAGATAATATTTCCATCTCTATTTCGGCAAGCTTCAACGCATAAACCGCATTTTATACAAGTTTTTAAAAAATCACTCTCTTTAAGTGCTGCCGGTGGACGAAGTAAAAGTTTGTTTGCTTTTGCTTCATCTACATATGCACTCCAAGTAAGACCGCCAAGTACAGCCAATCCTAAGCTTCTAGTTATAGAGAGAAACTCTCTTCTGCCTTTACTTAGTGGCTGCTTGTATGATTTTACTTTTTGATGATCTTGGCTCAAATTTTTTCCTTTTTATACTTTATAAATTTTTACTGCACATTTTTTATAATCTGTTTGTTTTGACATAGGACAAGTTGCATCCAAACAAACTTTATTAATAAAAACTTTTTCATCAAACCAAGGGATAAATACCAAACCTCTTGGAGGTCTATTCCTTCCTCTGGTTTCAATTCTTGCTTTTACTTTACCTCTTCTGCTTTCAATCCAAGCTAAATCACCTCTTTTTAAGCCTTTGGACTCAGCAGTTTTAGGATTCATAAAACATAATGCTTCAGGAGTTGCACGGAAAAGTTCCGGTACTCTCATAGTCATAGTTCCACTGTGCCATTGCTCCAACAACCTACCTGTACATAGCCAAGTATCATACTCATTATCCGGCATTTCAGGAGGATCCATATAAGGTCTGGCAAATATTTTGGCTTTATTTTTGAGTGATGTTTTCTTTTTAACTCTTACGCCTCTTAAGTCACCATGAGGAAGTGCTTTTGCAATAGGTCCATAAAATGCAAATTGTACATTTGGCCCTGCAAAATGCTTAACATAAGGGTCATAATCGGCATTAAATCTCCAAAGAGTCTCTTTACCGTTTACTACCGGCCATCTTAATCCTCTTACTCTTTGATATACATCAAAAGGTGCCAAGTCATGACCATGACCTCTTCCAAAGTCAGCATACTCTTCCCAAAGGTATTTATGAATAAAGAAACCGTATCCTTTAAATACTTTGCCGTCACTTCCAACTACATTTCTTTCATCTCCAAATACTTCACTATCATCATATCCTCGCTGGATTGGATCATTAACTCTATCGGCTTTATAAGATTTTCCTCTTTCGTTTGCAAAAAGGATTTCATACATTGTCGTATCGCCCCTATATCCCATAGCTCTAGCGTCTCCTCTGACATCAGGCAGTTTTTTACCGTTTCTTAGAGTATATGGACCCCATAAATCATCTACTGTAAATCTTTTTGAAAGCTCAACCCATTGCCAAGTATCGCTCATGGCATTTCCTACAGGAAGAACCTGTTGTCTCCACCATTGGCTTCGTCTCTCGGCATTTCCATAAGCTCCCCATTTTTCATATATCATTGCACTTGGTAACACCATATCTGAAACCATAGCAGAAATTCCCGGATATCCGTCACTTGTAACCAAAAATAAATCTTTTACTTCTCTTGCCGCTTTTATCCAATGTTTCGCACTTGCACTGTCTTGATATGCATTACAAACATTAACCCAGGCAAATTTAACAAATCTGTCTTCTATGTCTCTGTGAATTTTCATAATATGTTGATTTCCAACCGGATTTAGAGTATTTTCCGGTATATGCCATCTTTTTTCAGCAATAACTCTATGTTTTTTAACTTTCACCATCAAATCCGCAGGAAGTCTGTGGGTAAATGTCCCGACTTCTCTAGCAGTTCCGCAAGCACTTGGCTGACCTGTTAATGAATAAGCACCATTGCCGGGTTTTGCTTGTTTATTTAATAAAAAGTGAACATTATATGAGAGTGTATTTACCCAGCTTCCACGAGTATGTTGATTCATACCCATTGTCCAAAAGCTTACTACTTTTCTTCCTTTTTCAATATAAAGATTTGCTAATCTTTGAAGTTTTGCTTTAAAACTGTTTATATCTTCATCAGGATCACCTTTTGAAACAGTTGCAACATAATCAAGCGTATAAGGTGCAAGTGACTTTTTGTACTCTTCAAAACTTATTTCCCAGTGTTTTAAAGTTCCAGGAGTATTTTTCATAGTATCACCAGCTTTGTATCCATAAGGCTCAAGTGCTGGACCTTCTCTTTGTCCGACTATTTTACTCATTTCTTTATTGATAGTTTGCATCTCTTTTGCATCATATCTTCCGGCACTGCCATTTGCTCTAACAGGAGTTAAGGACGGCTCACCTTTTCTTCTCATGCCATATCCTAAATTTACAGGACCGGCAGCAAAAATAATATGTTTTTTTACAAAATCCCAGTCGATTGATTCAGGATGATTGTAAACTATTTCTCTTGCTATATAGTTCCACATCAGCATATCTGCTTGGGGTCTAAAAATGATAGTATCATCAGCTAAATCACAAGTTCTGTTTGTATAAGTTTGAATACTTACGACTTTTACATGATTTGGATCACTTAATTTTCTATCTGTACATCTTGACCATAGTATCGGGTGCATTTCAGCCATATTCGAACCCCATGC
>WFMT01000060.1 GCA_015488975.1 Campylobacteraceae bacterium
AAATGATAAAAAGATATAAAACAAAAAAGATATATATTGGTGGCGTAGCAGTAGGTGGGGATGCACCCGTATCTGTGCAGTCTATGACATTTAGTAAAACAAGAGATATTGAGGCTACCTTAGCTCAGATAAAAAAACTTCATTTTGCAGGATGTGATATAGTCAGGGTTGCAGTACCAGAATATGAAGATGCTTATGCTTTAAAAGAGATAAAAAAAAGAAGCTCACTCCCTGTGGTAGCTGATATACATTTTAATTATCGTTTTGCTTTGATTGCTGCTGAAAGCGTGGACTGTATAAGGATAAATCCTGGAAATATCGGTGCAAAAAGCAGAGTCAAAGAGGTGGTTAAAGCTTGTGAGGGCAGAGGCATACCCATAAGAATAGGAGTAAATTCAGGAAGCCTTGAAGCCCAGTTTGAAAACAAGTACGGCCAAAGTGCAAAGGGTATGGTAGAATCTGCTCTTTATAATATAAAGTATCTTGAAGATTTGGGCTTTACAAACTTTAAAATTTCACTAAAAGCCAGCGATGTTGAAAGAACTGTGGAAGCTTACAGGATGTTAAGAGTGCTTGTGGATTATCCTTTTCATTTGGGAGTTACTGAAGCCGGCACCCTTTTTCACTCCACCGTCAAATCTTCCATAGCACTTGGCACACTTTTACTTGAGGGCATAGGAGATACTATGCGAGTGTCAATAACTGGAGAGATCGAAAAAGAGATAGAGGTGGCAAGAGCTATACTAAAAGACAGCGGAGTAGCTAAAAGTGGAGTCAATATCATCTCTTGCCCAACTTGTGGCAGGATAGAAGCTAACCTCGTAAAAGCAGTAGCAGAAGTAGAAGAGAGACTCTCACATATAAAAACTCCTATAAATGTATCTGTTATGGGGTGTGCTGTAAATGCTTTGGGTGAAGCTAAAAGTGCAGATGTTGCCATAGCTTACGGAAAAGGGAGCGGTCTTGTGATAAAACGAGGCGAGATAATAGCAAAACTCGATGAAAAGTTACTTGTTGATAAATTTGTAGAAGAGGTGGAAAAGGCAGTTTTGGAGATAGAAAATGGTTGATTCTTTAAATAGTGTTAATCTTGAAAAAGCAGTTTTGTGTTCCATCGTTTTTGATCCTGTAAGCTTTGAAAATGTTGCGGAAAAGCTAAAGCCAAAAGACTTTTATCTTCCGTTTCACAAATATCTTTTTGAAGCGATGATTGAGTGTGAAAGAGAAGATAAGCCTATCGATGAAGAATTTTTGAAAAAAAAATTAAAACAAAAAAACAGATTTGATGAGGGAGCTTTTTTAGATATACTCACTTCAAATCCACTCTCAAGCACATCAGCTTATATCAATGAAATAAAAGAAAAATCCATAAAAAGAGAGTTGGTTTCTTTAACAAGCGATATAAAAGAAGTTGCGGTTGAAAAAGATTTGCCTTCAAATGATGTAGTAGATCTTATCCAGCAAAAGTTATACAAGATAACAGAGGAAGCAAACAGCAGTGATTTTAGAGATTCCCCAGAAATGGTGGAATCAACTTTGAAACATATAGAAGAGATGAAAAAAAGAGGAAATTCAGGAGTTGTTGGAGTTGATACAGGATTTAAAAAGCTCAATGAGCTTACAACCGGATTTGGAGAGGGAGATCTTGTCATCATAGCAGCAAGACCTGCTATGGGCAAAACAAGCTTTGCTCTAAATCTCGCCGAGAGAGCTTTAAAAGATAAACTTGGAGTTGCTATATTTTCCCTTGAAATGCCAGCAGAACAGCTTATGATAAGGATGTTAAGCTCTACAACTTCCATACCTATGCAAAAACTAAAAATCGGTGATTTAAATGATGATGAATGGAGCAGGCTTTCAAGTGCTATGGATGAAATGAGCAAATCAAAACTTTTTGTCGATGATAACGGACTTGTGGATATTCACCATGTAAGATCCAAGCTTAGAAAGTTAAAGTCATCTCATCCTGAAATCTCTCTTGCTATCATAGACTATCTCCAGCTTATGAGCTCATCAGGCAATAAAGACAGACATTTGGAAGTTTCAGAGATAAGCAGAGGCTTAAAACTTTTGGCAAGAGAGTTAAATATGCCTATCATTGCACTTTCTCAACTTAATAGATCTCTTGAAAGCAGAGGTGATAAAAGACCGATGTTAAGTGATTTAAGAGAGTCGGGGGCTATTGAGCAGGATGCTGATCTTATACTTTTTGTTTACAGAGATGATGTTTACAGGATAAGAGAAGAAAAAGAAAAAGAGATAAAAGCAAGAAATGATGGAAAAGAGTATAGAAGTAACTTTTTTTCAAAACCAGAAGAAGATTCAGAAATCATCATAGGTAAAAACAGAAATGGACCTGTTGGGGTAGCTGATCTTGTTTTTCAAAAAAGTTGTACAAGATTTGTGGATAAGACGCAGATGCCGACAGAGATAGTTTACGAAGATGTCAGAGAAACAAATATAGAGATACCTTCGGTGATTTAAATGGATGAGCTGAAGCTTTCTCTTTTTTCAAGAAAAAGAGAAGTTTTTGCACTCATTTTGTTTTTAGCGATTTTATTTTCATTTAATATTTTTTTAAAATATAAACAATTTCAAGATTTTAAATCCTCAAAATATTTTAAAACATCAGCAATAGTTTTAAGTCAATATATAAAAACTACAAAAAAAGGTAAAAAATATACAGTTTTAAAGTTAAAAACCGATAACTCTCTTAAATTTTATGGCATAAGTTGGCAGAAAGATTTAAAAAATATGCAAAGCGATACAATAAAACTTAAAATAAACACCAAAAAGATAAGCTTTTATAGATACTTAAAAGGCTTTTTTGCTCCTGTATATGGTATGAAAATCATAAGCCCTAATGTAGGTTTAAAACAAAAGATATCCACAATAATACAAAATGAACATAAAAGCAGATCAATAAAAGAACTTTTCTCGGCACTTTTCTTAGGCACTTCTTTACAAAAAAATTTAAGAAACAAGATACAAATCCTTGGAATTTCGCACTTGGTGGCAATAAGCGGTTTCCATCTTGGTGTTTTATCGGCTATACTTTTTTTTATCTTAACTCCTGTTTACAGATTATTTCAAGACAAGTTTTTTCCATACAGAAACCTTAGACTTGATTTGATGATAGTTACGCTTTTTATATTATTTGGGTATCTCTATCTTGTAGGCTTCATGCCGTCATTGATACGGGCATATACGATGCTTGTTATCGTATATATTTTATATATCAGACACATAGAGATTATTTCATTTCAAACTTTGGCATTAACAACTGTTCTTTTGCTATCTTTTTTTCCAAATCTTCTTTTTTCCATATCATTTTGGTTTTCTATAAGTGGTGTATTTTATATATTTTTATTTTTAAAGTATTTTTCATTCCTAAAGCCTTGGCAAATCATTATCTTACTTAACTTTTGGGTCTATCTTATGATGCAGCCCATAGTTCATGCAATATTTGGTCTTTTTAGTTTATACCAGATTTACTCACCGATTTTATCGATGTTGTTTATCCTTTTCTATCCGCTTGAGCTTTTTTTGCATATTATAAATCATGGAGATTTGTTAGATGGGATGATTTTAAAACTTTTTTCTATAAAAGCAACCATAATACAGATAAAAACTCCATTATGGTTTTTGATTTTATTTATCTTTTTTTCACTTTTTTCTGTATATAAAAAGATATTTTTATATACCTTGGTGCTTTTGGACCTTCTATTTTTTGGATATTTGATTTTGGCTAAAATTTCATAATTAACCTTATAGTAGTTTTCAAAATATGCTATTCAACCGTTACACTTTTTGCTAAATTTCTTGGCATATCAACATCATTGCCAAGTCTTATGGATATCTCAAGTGCTAAAAGTTGGATTATAACACTCATTTCAAAAAATTCAAGCATCGGATGTTCATATCCTTTTGTTTTTATGAAATCATCTGCTATATCAAATTCTAACGGACTAAGAGCAAGTATCGTGGCATCTCTGGCACTAAGTTCTTCGACATTGCTTTTAACTTTATCATAAAGTAAAGTTTTTGGCATCAATGCAATCGTAAAGAGTTCACTATCAGCCAGTGCGATAGGACCATGTTTCATCTCACCCGCAGGGTATCCTTCAGCGTGAAGGTAACTTATCTCTTTAAGTTTTAATGCACCCTCCAATGCCAATGGAAAAAACAGATCTCTTCCTATAAAGAAAAAGCCATGACCGTGAAGGTATCTTTTGGAGAGCCTTCTTATCTTTTCATGGATTTTATCATCAACTTTGAGTACAGTAGGCACTTTAAGCAAAGCTTGTATCTCTTTTTCTATCGTTTGCTTTGTCAAACTACCTTTTATTTTACCAAGTTTTAAAGAGAGCATCCAAAGAACTGCCAGTTGAGTAGTGAATGCTTTTGTACTGGCTACTCCTTTTTCCATACCTGCTCTTGTTAGCAAAATTTCATCACTTATTCTAACAATGGAAGAGTTGTCCACATTGCAAACGGCTAAAGTTTTAAGTCCCGCATTTTTTGCCATCTTAAGCGCCTGAAGAGTATCAGCAGTTTCACCACTTTGAGAGATAACTATAAAAAGAGTATCATTTTGTAAAAGTGGATCTTTATATCTAAATTCACTAGCTATTTCTACTGTACATTTTATCTTTGAAACTCTTTCAAACAGATATGATGATGCCAATGCGGCATGATAACTTGTACCGCAAGCACATATTTTTATCTCGCAGATTCCGTCAAAAAAGTCATCATTTATATTTTCAAGTTCAATATTATCTTTAAAAACTCTACCCATAAGAGTTTCACTTGTAACTGCACTTTGCTCATATATCTCTTTTTCCATAAAAAATCTATAACCATCTTTTTGAGCAGAGAGTTTACTAGTGGAGAGTTTTTTATAGTTTAATGCTTTACTTTTTGAGTTATTTAAAAGTTTTATCTCTCCTTTTTTGGCATATCCAAGATCAAAATCATTTAAGTAAATAACTTCTTTTGCAAGACCTATCAAAGGTGCATCGCTGGAGCTGAAAAAAATCTCATCATCATCGTTTTTACCTACAATCAAAGGAACTAAGTTTTTAGCAAAAAATATCTTTTCTTCATCAGCTTTTGAGATAAGAAGTATGGCATAAGCTCCTTTTAGAGCCTGTATAGTTTTTTTAAATGCCTCAAATGGTTCATTGTTTTTTAAGTTTTCTTCAAAAAGATGTACTATCACCTCACTGTCTGTTTGAGATAAGAAATTGTATCCTTTTGATGTAAGCTCTTTTTTTAATTCTTGAAAATTTTCAATAATCCCATTATGAATGATATATGAAAACTCCCCAAAATGTGGGTGAGCATTGAGTTCTGTGGGTTTTCCATGTGTTGCCCATCTGGTATGACCAATGGCTATGCCAAATCCTTTACTTTGAAAATTTTTAGTTTTTTCTTTTAAATTTTCAAGTTTTCCAACGGCTTTAAAGTGTACTATTTTATGATCTTTTAAAACTGCCAATCCAGCACTGTCGTATCCTCTGTACTCCAACTCTTTTAAGCCCTGAAGTATGATATGTTTTTTCTCTTTTTCACCTATGTAGCCTACTATTCCGCACATGTATTATTCCTTGTTATTTCATCTCTTATTTTTTCTATATTATTACAAAATTTTCCATTTTTTTCTATCAAAAATAGATTATGGGCTCTGTTTTTAATGGTTTGGATTTTTGCAGTTGCTATATCAACACCAAATTTATCAAAAACTGATACTACATGAGCTATCAGTGCTTTTTGATCTTTGGTGTGAAGTATCATTTTAGCATAAGTTTTTGAATGCTTACAATCAAAAACCAAATCATCAGGATAAATGACAGGAGTTTTGTATGTTATATGATGACTCATATCAAATGATTTATCAAGTATCTCTTTTATATAAAATATTTCATCTTTTTCAATATTTTCTAAAAAATCTATCTTAAAGTATTTGATATTATCAAAAAGTTTGAAAATATCCATGCTTGCAATACTAAGAGAGCTTAATTTTCCAAGCAGATATCCGATATTTAACTCATTTTTTCTGATTATCTTAATACTTAGATTTTCTTCTGTATATATTTTATAATCATATTCCTTGTCTTTTAGTGAGTCTGCCCAGTTTGCTATATTGATGATTTGTATTGGTTTGTACTTGATTAAAAATATATTTGAATTGATGGATAAAATCTTTTTTTGCAATATTTTAGATAGATTTGTAAAATCGACAAATTTTTTAAGAGTATTTTCTTTTCTGAGTCTTCTTGAAGTCTCATCGATTAGCTCTTCTTTTTCAAAAGTATTTAAAGAGATATAATATAACTCTTTCAAAAGAGAAGATGAAAAATGAGAATATATCTTTTTATTGACTGCTTTCATATCACAATATGTTAAAATATATAACATTTTTAAAACTTTTACACTTCTTAACTTTGATATAAAAAAAAGTATAACTTTTTCACTATATATATCTTCTCTGCTTGCGGTTGTACTCATAAGCGTATGGTATCTTATAAGAGTAACTCCTGTATTTATGAGATTTTCTGAAAAATTTAATTTTTTAGCTTGATTTTTAAATATACCAGTACCTACGATTCGATGATCTTTTTTTCTACCTTTTCCTATATCATGAAAAAATATAACAAGTCTAAGAAGTGCTTTTTCCTCTTTTTTCAACTCTTTAAAAAGATTTTTTATATTCTCCTCTTCAATATTTTCAAGAAAATACAGAGTTTTTATAGAGTGTATATCAACAGGATATTTGTGGTATCCGTCAAATTGGGGTAAATTCATAATCTTTTTAAACGGTGTAAAAATCTTTTGTAAAATATCAGCTTGAAAAAAAGTATCAAAAAGATTAAACTGATAATCTTTAAAAAATATTTCTCTTTTTATCTTATAAACCTCTTTAGAGCCGGTTCTTGTAAATTTTGTTTTTTTAAGATAATTTATATAACTTACATCAAAAGTATAATTTTTTTCTTGAAAAGTTAAACTTTGTTTTAAAACATTTATATATGTATCACCTTTTTTATTGAGATTGGCTACGATATGACCATCACAATCATATAACCCTTTACCGATATAGCTTTTTCTTAGTTTTGGTATATTGTCCTTTTCAAAAAGTACAGTCTTTGTCAATTTTTTTATAAGTAATTTTGTAGTTATTTTTATAGTCCATAAAGAGTGCAAAGTTTGACTTACCAACCTGTTTTGAGCATTTCTAAATTTCCCGTCTTTAAAGCCTAAAAGTAAAGCCACTTCAGGTATATTTTCAAGATTTAAAATATCATTTTTCTTTCTACAGCAAAGATGAAGAGCGGACCTTACCCTGTATAACAGTTCAAGTGCAGTCCTGTATTCTTTATATTCACTTTCGCTTATATACTTTGGTACCAACTCTTTTGTATTTTTTACTTTATACAGTACATTTGCTATCCAAAATAAAGAGTTTGCATCTCTTAGTCCGCCAACTCCATCTTTGATATTTGGTTCCATATTAAGCTGAAATTTTCTATATCTTGCTCTGTTGGTATCTCTTAGCTTTGAGATAAACTCTTTTTGTTTATATGCTCTTATCTTATCTATCTCTCTTTCGGTTTTCATCCATAAGATCTTTGAACCGCATAAAAATCTTGCTTCTATAAGAGCTGTTTTGATAGTAATGTCTGTTTTACTGATGCTGAGTAATTCATCTATTTTATGAGTTCTGTGTCCGAGTTTTAACCCGGCATCCCAAAATATATGAAGCAGTGATTCGATAATAGGCTCAATGTTGTATCCTTGAATATCTTCATAGACAATCATCAAGTCAATATCTGAGTATATACAAAGTTGCTCTCTCCCATAACTTCCAAGAGCAGACAAAGCTATGGGAATTTGACTTTGAAATGGTAAATAATCTCCAAAAAATTTTCTCAAAACATATTTAAAAGTTGTATTTATAAACTCATCAACTTTTTTAGTATGCTTTACAAGAAAATCTTTCCCCTGATTTTCTTTGAAAACATATCCAATAGAGTTTAAATACTCTTTAATATGACTTTTGATTTCCTTGGATATCTCAAAATCAGTAGCGTTTTTTTCTATCAAATCTTCGATTTTGAAGCTTAAAGTATCCATATTGTTTTTTAATTCTCAGCTTTTGACCAAAAAAATTCTATCCATCCCTTTGCTTCTTTAACTGCAAAATCAGGCTTTATCAAAGAATTTGGTTTGTAAAAAATAGCAGCATTTTTAAATTCAACTTCAGGAAATCTTTTTTCAAGAAGCAGTGTTATCTCATACATCGTCTCTCCGCTGTCTATGATATCATCAACTATAACGACTTTTTTTGATTTGGATAAATCAGGAATATTATAAACTTTTATGTATTCAAGCTTTTTTTGATTGTCATAATGGACTGAATTAAGTGAATAAAGATTTCTTATGCTCATGTGTTCAGCGAGGAAATGACCCAGAGTCATCCCCCCTCTTGCAATCGCCACTATAGCGTCACAACCAAAAGACTGTAAGTCTTTTGCCATCACTTCAACATCTTTACTAAATTCATCATAAGAGTAAAATATCATCTTAATCCCTAATGAAATATAAAAATGAGCGAGCCAATGGCAGCTATGGAGACAACACCTATGTTTATCCTTTTAAATTCTCCTCTTACAAGAAGTAAAAACAAATATGCGATAAAACCAAGAGACAAGCCGTTGGTTATAGAGTAAGTCAGAGGCATCATAAGAGTTATAATAAAAGCCGATATGGCAGTTGGAATATCTTTAAAATTGATATTTTCCAATTCTGTAAACATCAAAACTCCAACCATGACAAGTATTGGATAAATGGCATTTGCAGGGATAGATTTAAAAAGCGGCAACATAAAAAGAGTGAGTATAAAAAATAAACCAGTTGCTACTGCTGTTAGCCCAGTTCTTCCGCCTTCTTCGACACCACTTGCGCTTTCTATAAAACTTGTAGTTGTAGAAACCCCAAGAAGTGCTCCCAAGCTCGTAGCAACCGCGTCAACTTCTAATGTTTTTTGAAGTTCCTTTGAATCATCTTCAAAAAGCCCTGCCCTGTATCCTACTCCCGCAAGTGTACCAAGTGAATCAAACATATCTGTTATCAAAAATGTTATTATGACAGGTATCAAAGATAAAGATAAGGCACCCATAATGTCAAGTTTTAGAAAGATTGGTGAAATAGAAGCCGGCATTGAAAACAGTGATGTTGGAAGCTGACCCAGTCCAAAACTCCAACCAACTACAGAAGTCAACAAAATAGCAAGTATAAAAGCTCCTTTAACTCTCCATGTATAAAAAGCAAAGGCTACAAAAAGACCAAATATTCCAAGTAGTACATGAGGGTCTGATAAATGTCCAAGTGAAACCAAAGTAGCTTTATTTGCCACTACGATACCCATCTCTTTAAGACCTATAAAAGCTATAAAAGCTCCGATACCGGCACTAATCGCACGCCTTAAATCTTTAGGGACACTTTGCATCACCCAGACTCTAAATCTTGTGAAAGAAAGTATGACAAATAAAGCTCCTGAGATAAATACAATTCCCAAGGCAGTCTGCCAAGGTAGTTTCATCCCCAAAACCAAACCAAAAGTAAAATATGCATTAAGGCCCATGCCAACACTCATAGCAATCGGTGTATTTGCCCATAGTCCATTTAAAACAGTTGATATGATAGTTATAAGTGCAGTTGCAGTCATAATAGCACTCATATCCATCCCTGTTTTTCCCATTATGATAGCATTGACAGGAACTATGTACATCATTGTTAAAAAAGTTGTAAAACCGGCTCTTACCTCCGTTTTTACATCCGTACCTCTTTCTTTCAGCTGAAACATACCCAACATTTTTTTCCTTTTATTAAAATAATTATGTATTATATCTATATATATTTTAAATTTTGGTATAATCTCAAAAAATAAATAAAGAGCAATAATGAAAAACTTGATTGAAAAAATTGAAAAAAATGAAAGAATAAATTTTAGTGAAGCACTTAGCTTGTATGATATGGACTTGTTTGTACTTGGCAGATTAGCTGATGAAAAAAGAAAAGCAATGTATGGTAAAAAAAGCTTTTTCAATATAAACAGACATATCAATCCTACAAATGAATGCAAAGATATATGTAAATTTTGTGCTTTTTCAGCTAACAGAAAAAATCCAAATCCCTACACAATGAGTCATGAAGAGATACTAAATATCACTAAACAAGCAGTTGAACATAATGCAAAAGAGGTACATTTAGTCTCCGCCCACAATGAAAAAGCCGGTATTGACTGGTATCTTGGTATATTTAAAAAGATAAAAGAAGCATATCCCAACTTACATATCAAAGCATTGACTGCTGCGGAAGTGAACTTTTTGAGTGAATCAAACTCTTTAAGCTATGAAAAAATGATTGATTTGATGATAGAAAATGGAGTTGATTCGATGCCAGGAGGTGGAGCTGAGATATTTGATGAAAAAGTCAGAGATAAGATTTGTAAAGGTAAAGTGAGTTCAGATAATTGGTTCAAGATACATAGACTTTGGCATGAAAAAGGAAGAAAAAGTAATGTAACTATGCTTTTTGGTCACATAGAAGAAAGAGCTCACAGAATTGATCACATGATAAGGATAAGAAATCTTCAAGATATAACAGGAGGCTTTAATGCTTTTATTCCTCTTGTTTATCAAAGAGAAAATAATTATCTAAAAGTTGAAAACTTTCCTACTTCTCAGGAGATACTAAAAACTTATGCTATTTCGAGAATTTTACTGGATAATGTCCCTCATATAAAAGCCTATTGGGTAACCTCGACCGTAAATCTAGCTCTAATAGCTCAAGAGTTTGGAGCAGATGATTTAGACGGAACTATAGAAAAAGAGTCTATTAATTCAGCTGCCGGGGCTAAAAGTGCAAATGGTGTAGATTTGGATGAGTTTGTACATCTTATAAAAGATAGCGGTTTTGTACCGGTTGAAAGAGATAGCTTGTACAATGAATTAAAGGTTTATAAATGATTTTAATGATAGATAATTACGACAGCTTTACTTACAATATTGTTCAGTACTGTTTGGAACTTGGAGCAAATCTTAAAGTTATACGAAATGATGAAATGAATATAAAAGAGATTGAAAAATTAAAGCCTGAAAAGATTATCATATCCCCTGGTCCTGCTACTCCAAATGATGCTGGGATTTCGCTTGAAGTTATAGACTATTTTAAAGGTAAACTCCCTATTTTAGGTATTTGTTTAGGTCATCAAGCTATCGCTCAATGTTTTGGCGCTAAGGTGGTGAGGGCAGAACACATGAAGCATGGTAAAACTTCATGCATTAAAAAAAGTGAAAAAAAAACTGTTTTATTTGATGGTTTGCCACAAGATTTTATAGCTACAAGATATCACTCTTTGGTTGTAAATAAAGAAAATTTACCTAAAAATATCGAAGTTACATCTTATAGTAAAGATGATAATGAGATAATGTCTTTGCAGATAAAAGGTTATGATATATATGGAGTCCAGTTCCATCCCGAATCAATACTAAGCCAACATGGTCATAAAATATTGGATAACTTTCTAAAAATATGAAATTTAACTATAAGAATGAAGTTTTTTTAGTTATTCTTATTTTATGTGTTGATTTTTTATTTTTATTGTATGGTGTTTCAACTCTTTCTATTAGTTACAGCGAAGCTCAAATATATTTTTACGGAAACGGCTTTGTTCACTATTTGGTTAGGTTTTCTACTTATTTGTTTGGACAAAATGACTATGCCCTTCGCTTGCCGTTTGTATTTTTTCATATCATAAGCACTGTCATTTTATATAGAATCAGTAAAAAATATTTAAAAAGAAAGAGTGACAGGCTGTTTTCTATTATTATTTATATTTTACTACCTGGAACAAACAGTGCGGCACTGATCGTAAACAGTTCAGAAATAGTTATATTTCTATCACTACTGTTTATCTATCTTTTTGAAGAAAAAAAGATGATTCTATCCTATCTTATTTTATCTGTTTCTATCTTTGTAGATAACTCTTTTGCCGTGTTTTATATATCTTTATTTTTTTATTCCATCTATAAAAAAGATAACAAACTCTTAGTATTTTCATTATTTTTATTTGCCCTTTGTATGTATTTTTGGGGGTTTGATACCGGAGGTAAGCCAAAAGATTATTTTATAGTTACATTAGCAGTATATATGGCTATATTCTCACCACTTGTATTTTTATACTTTTTTTACACAGAATACAGAATTTTAGTTAAAGAAAAAAAGAATATCTTGTGGTTTATCTCCTTTGTAGCATTTTTATTTTCTCTTTTGCTTTCATTTAGACAAAGGATAATGATAGAAGATTTTGCTCCATTTGCTATCATATCAACACCACTTATGATCAGAGTTTTTTTATCAAGTTATAGAGTAAGAATTCCAGAACTTAGAAGTTGGCATAAATTCTTTTTGATACTGGTTCTTGGCACTTTGGTTGTAAATTTTTTAGCAATATATTTTAATAAATCTTTATATTTAATTTTAAATAATCCTAAAGAACATTTTGCCTATAGATATAATTTTGCAAAAGAAATAGCAGGTAAATTAAAAAAATTAGGTATCCAAAATATTTACAGCAAAGATAAAAGATTATTGCTTAGATTGAAATTTTATAAAATCAAAAATGGCGATAACTATTTATTAACCAAACATCAATACAAAAATAGTAAAAATGTTACAATAAGTTACTTTAAAAAACCAATTTTTACTCTCTATGTTTCTAAAATACACAAATAATAAAAAATAATTTAGTATTCTATTAAAAATTTGAATATTTATCATTAATTATTGTATAATGAGTTATAATAAATTATTAACAAGGAGTAGCTATGGCTCAAAGGGCGATACGCGAATATACAGGTAAATCATTATTTGCAAAACACTGGAATGATTATTTTAGTGGATTTGAATACGGATTTAAGTCAGTTTTAGTAACAAGCGGAGATGAGCTTAGAGAAAAAGCGAAAGAACATGGATTTGAGTGGCTTGCCCAAAAATCTTTAGTTGCAAAGCCAGATATGCTATTTGGTAAAAGAGGTAAAAACAATTTAGTACTTTTTAAAGTAGACAATCCAGGAGATGTAACACTTGAAGATGCTGCAAAATGGATTGACGAGAAAAGATCTCACGAAACTCTTCTTATATCAGGACAAGAAGGAATAATAACCCATTTTATAGTTGAACCTTTTGCTCCTCATAG
>WFMT01000061.1 GCA_015488975.1 Campylobacteraceae bacterium
CAGTTATTCCATAGCGTGAGAGTGCAATACTTTTTGCTCTTATATTGATAGAAGGAGAAGCATACGATGTGAGAACATTTACCTCTTCTACATTTTTTATTTTTCTAAGTACCTTTTGTAGTTTGTAGCCCTCTGTAATAAGCTCTTTAGGATTTGTGCCAAAGAGATGTACAGAGATAGGTGCATCTGCACCCATAATATCGCCAAGTCTATCTTCAAGTACTTGAGAAAGCCCAAGTTCTACAATATTTGGTATTTTATTTTCAACTCTTTTTCGTATATCATCTATTACTTCAAAGGTGCTTCGTTTGTGATTTGCTTTGAGTGTAACTAAAAAATCACCTTGATTGATGGGAACATTGAGTCTTCCTAGCCCAGTCCCTATACGCATTGTCCAATCTTTCACCTCTGGTATTTTACTGAGTATTGTACCTATTTCATCAAACTCTTCCTTAGATTGCTTTAGTGTTATTTCTGTGGGCATTACTAAATCAACGACTATATTTCCTTCATCCCACTCTGGTAAAAAAGTGGATGGAATATGAAAATATAGAAATACCGATGTTGCCAAAGAGGCTATAATTAAGGGAAGTGAAACCCAAGAGTGCTTAAAACCTTTACGCATGAAATTTATATATTTGTCTATATATTTTTGCATAAAATCTTCATGCTTGTTTTTCCCTTTTGGAAGTGTCATATATGCTATGATAGGAGTTAAAAAGATTGCTATAAGTTGCGATATAAAGTAAGTTACAACCAGAACAATAGCTAATTGTTTAAAAAAGACACCAACTATACCACTGACGAGTAATAAAGGTATAAAGATTAAGATAGAGAGAGTTGTAGCAATACTCATAATCGGTAAAATTTCACGAGAACCTTTGATAATGGCATCTTGTTTTGTCTCGCCATTTTCATAATGCCGTTCAATATTTTCAACGACTATCAGCATCTGGTCAATCAGTCCTCCCATGGCAGCAACCATACCACCAAGAGAAAAAATATTAAAATCTATGCCAATAAGTTTCATTCCAATCATAGTGATAAAAAATGTGACAGGAATGATGATGAGTGCAGCTAAAGAGAGGGTAAACTTTCTTAAAAAGAAAAATATAATTAAAACGGCTATAAATGAACCAATAGCAATAGCATCAATAACACTTCTTACCGCTTTTTTAATAAAATCAGTTCCGTCATAATACTTCTGTATTGTAATACCATCTTTTGCAAGTTTTTTATTGAGTTCATCTACTTTCATATTAAAGGCTTTTTGAACATCTACGGCATTTGCGTTTGGTTGACGTAGCAGATCAAATACAACCGCATTTTTAAAGCCGCTTGCAGCAGAAATCTCTTTAATCGGATTTTCTCTCTCTATCAACAAGGCAATATCGCTGAGTTTTATGCTTTTAGAATTTCCAAGTGATATATTTAGTTTTAAAAAGTCATGTGCATTACTTCTTTTTTGATTGAGTGAAAGAATATATTGTGTATGTTTAGAGTTAATAAGTCCTAAAAAATCTATAGAGTTTTGAGCTTTTAGCTGTGCAATAATATCGTTAATATTAAGATTATACGCGGCTACTTTTTTACTATCAAGCACAAGTTTATATTCGCTCCATGCCGGAGATTTCATCTGTATGTCATACACCCCGCTAATTCCAAGCATTACAGGTTTGAGTTCATAGTAAAGCTTTTCCGTCAATTTTGCGCGAGATACATTATTTGAAGCTATTGCATAAATAGAGACAGGATACATGCTAGGAGTTGCCTGCCTGATGGTTATTTTAGCATTTGGGCTTATAGAGTTTTTAATATCTGCCATACGGGCTTGCACAAGTTGATATGCTAAATATGGGTTTATATTCCAATTAAAATAAATATTGATATCTGTTGATCCTACTGATGTTGAAGAGACAATTTTTTCAACATCCTGAACAGTTTTAAGAGCCTCCTCACTTGGTTTTGTGACAGAGTAGAGCATTTGTGAGATGGGAGAGTGTCCATTGTCTATGCTTACTTCAATTCGTGGGAAAAATATATTTGGCAAAACTCCTTGAGGAATAGTCCCTGAAATTTTATAACCTACGGCTGCTAAAAGTGTGATAATAAGAATAATGGCTAGTTTATTTTTTAAAATATAGAGGTAAAAACCTTTTTTCTCTTTCATTAATTTACACTCACTTTTAAATTATTATGAAGCATATAAGCATTTTTAAGTGCAATTCTCGCATTTTTAGGAAGTCTGTTTTTTATAAGCGCACTCTGTATCATATCTTTTTGGATATTTATAAAAAAGAGATGTGCGATGTTTTTTTCATCTATAAGATAAATAGCAGGATGGTTATTGACCAAAACAATAGCCTCTTTGGGAATAAAAACTCCTGTAAGTGTTTTGAGTTCTATTTGTGCATTAAGTTGTAGATTTAAAGGAAGTTTCACTGTTGGTTTTGCCATTACTTCTATAAGATTATCGCTACTTTGTGGCAAAACATTTATAATGGTCGCATTACAGTTTTGGTAACTGCTTTGTAACTTTACAAGCATTCCTTTTTTTATTTTCTGTGCGTAACTCGCATCTACAAAAAGTTTAACAAAATTATCTGCACTAAGGAGTGAGGCTATTTTTTCTCCATAATGAATAAAGCTGTTATTTGCACTAAGGTTCGTTACAACGCCATCTTTTGATGCGTAAATTGTTGCATCTTGTTGTTTTTTTAGAAGTGCATTATATTCATTTTGTGTGTTTTCTTCTGTCTCCTTGAGTTGTGAAAAGGATATTTTTTCACTTAAATAGCTATTTTTTGAGCCAACACCCATAGTATATTTCTCTTTTATATTTTTGAGTTTACGCTTTTCTATATTAAGTTGGTC
>WFMT01000062.1 GCA_015488975.1 Campylobacteraceae bacterium
TATTTATGATAATATTTGGTAATTTTTAGATAACATTTCTCTTATATTTTAACTCGGAGTTATGTTATGAAAAGCAAAAATGAACTTTTTGTTGATGTTCTCATAGTCGGCGCGGGTCCGGCAGGGCTTAGTACGGCTATATCACTTGCAAATATACTTAAGAAAAATAATGAAAAAAAACGAATTATGGTTATAGACAAAGCCGGAGAGGTCGGTGAGCATATCCTCTCGGGAGCTATTATAAAAGATGGGACATTAAAAGAACTTTTAAGCAAAGAAGAATTTGAAAATCTACCCATCGAGGGTAAAGTCATAAAAGATAAAATACTAAGACTCTCATCCAAAAACTTTAAAACATTGCCTTTTCATCTGCCATATATGAATAATATCGGTAATAAAATCATCTCTTTATCTAAAGTTTGCAGATATTTGGCACAAATTGCTGTAAAAAAAGAGGTAGAAGTTTATACCGGATTTTCTATCAGAGATATTATATATGAAAATAATAAAGTAGTGGGTGTAAAATGTACCGATACAGGTATTGATAAAAATGGAAAAAGACTCAAAAACTTCCAAGAAGGAACCAAGGTCTTTGCAAAACTTATTATATTAGCTGAAGGAAGTAGAGGAAGTTTAGCAAAAAAAGTAAAAGATAGATTAAACTTAAGAGCAAATTCCAATACACAAAGTTATTCTCTTGGTATAAAAGAGATTTGGAGTGTCAAAGAAGAAGCTATAAAAGAGGGAGAAGTTTACCATACTTTTGGATATCCTCTACAAGGTGAAGAGTTTGGCGGAGGATTTATATATGGTTTGAAAGAACACAAAGTAGCGATAGGATTTGTTATGGGATTAGATTATAAAGACCCTACTTTTAATCCCCATGCTCTTATGCAAATATGGAAACAACATCCGTTTATAAAAAATATGCTAAAAGATGGAAAACTTGAAGAGTATGGAGCAAAAACTATTCCTGAGGGTGGGTGGACATGTATTTCAAAACTATATGCTGATAATCTTCTTATAGTCGGAGACAGTGCCGGTTTTGTAGCAATGCCGGCACTTAAAGGAATCCATCTTAGTATCACTTCTGGCATGTGTGCTGCCAAAAGCGGATATGAAGCCTTAAAAAATGATAACTTTAGCGAAAATGCACTCTCAAACTATAAAAGGTATTTAAATCAAAGCAGAGTAAAAAAAGAACTCTATCCAGTTAGGAATTTTAGAGCTATTATGAGTCAAGGTTTATTTACAGGCGGATTGAAATTTGGAGTGGGACTCATAACAAAAGGTTTTTGTTTACTTACTCCAAATATGAAAAAAGATTCTCTTTCCACCAAAAAATTATTTAATTTTAAAGATACATTTTTTATAAATAGATTTGCCGATAAGTTAAAGTTTGATGAAGTATTGACTTTTGATAAAGATAGCAGTGTTTTTTATTCGGGAACTTCACATGATGAAAATCAGCCCACGCATCTTGTAGTAAAAGATATGGAAAAGTTCACAAAAAGTAATATAAAAGAGTATGGTATGCCTTGTCAATACTTTTGTCCGGCTGGTGTTTATGAAGAATATATAGACAAAGAGGGAAATAGCTCTCTTAAGATACATGCTGAAAATTGTGTGCATTGTAAAACTTGTGATATAAAAACACCAAATGATGCAATAACCTGGAATCCGCCTTATGGAGGCGATGGTCCCAAATATCAAAATATGTAAAGGGATAAAAATGGCTACCACTATAATAAGCCTCATAAAACAAGTCCCACTCCCTACTCAAATGAGGATGGGAGAGGATGGACTGATGGATAGGGTAAAAGCAAAATCAATCATCAATATAGACTGCTCTTTTGGACTTGAAGCCGGGCTTGAGCTAAAGTCCATGATGAAAGAAGCCAAAATGATAGTATGCTCTATGGGACCTCCCTCTTTCGAGCAATCACTAAAAAAAGCAATCTCTTTGGGATATGATGAAGCATATCTTCTCTCAGACAGAAGGCTTGGAGGAAGCGATACTTTTGCTACAGGACTTGCTCTTTCAACTCTCATAAAATATTTAGGTTTTGGAAAAGGAAAAAATGAAGATTTTATCATCGTTACAGGCAGACAGACAAGTGATGGCGATACAGCTCATGTTCCCTCTCAAGTAGCACAAAATCTTGATATACCACAAGCTACTTTTATAGAGGATGTCAAATATGAGGATAATTCTGTCATAGCCAAAAGAATTATCGAAGGAGGTTTTCAGATATTAAAACTACCAAAACCTTGCCTGCTCTCTTTGACTCCTACTGGCACTCCTCCTCGAAGAGCAAACTTAAAAGGAGTCGTCAAGGCAAGAAATACAAAGATAAATATACTAAATATTGATGATATAAATCTAAGTGATGAAAAGATAGGATTAAGTGGCTCTCCAACGATAGTGGCAAAAGTTGTAAATATAAAAAGCGAAAGAGCTCCGGTTATATTAAGCAATGGCGATAATACCTCCTTAAAAGTAATAAATCTCATACAAAATATCAAATCCGGCAAAAATACTCTACAAATTTCAGAGAAAAAAGAGCCAAAGCCAAAAATTATTCCTGATGATTTTAAAAATGTGGATTTTAGAGGTATTTCAAGAGGGATACTCACTTGGGCTGAAATTACTGAAGGAAAGATCACGAGAGCTTCGCTGGAGCTTTTAACGCCTGCTAGGCATTTGGCAGACTCTTTAAAAGAAGATACAAAAGTCATCACACTTTTAATAGGTTATGATATAAAGAATTTGGCCGATGAACTTATATGGTATGGAAGTGATGAAGTTATAATAGTGGATGATAAAAGGCTTAAAGAGTATATGATACTTCCTTTTTCATCCATCTTTGCCAAAGTTATAAAAAAGAGAAATCCAGAAATCGCACTTTTTGCCGCCACTACTTCCGGTCGAGAGTTAGCCCCTAGGGTCGCGGTTAAAACTCAAAGTGGAGTTACGGCGGATTGTACCAGTTTAGAGATAGGAAAATATATAGACAAA
>WFMT01000063.1 GCA_015488975.1 Campylobacteraceae bacterium
ATTTTTATTATTTTGAGCCACACTTGTCCTTTTTTAAATAAAGAGTTACCCATTCTTTATTTTTTATTGTTTTTATTAATGTAAAATCATTATATTTAGATAAAACGATATCTAAATATTTATCTAATATTCCTGAAAGTATTAAACTACCTTTTGTCTTGACACTTCTTTTTAAATCTTTACTTATCATAATAAGCACATCCGCAACTATATTTGCCACTACTATGTCATATTGATTTTTAGATTTATTTACTGAGCCTTCCCAAATATGATGATATTTTGCCTTATTTAATTTAAAATTCTTTTTAGCACTTTCTATGCTAAGAGGATCACTGTCACACAAGTCAACAATAGCACCCATTTTGTTTGCAGCTATTGCCAATATACCACTCCCGCATCCAACATCTAAAATAAAATCACTATTTTTAACTAAATTACCTAATAGCTCAAGGCAAGAACTTGTACTCTCATGGTGTCCTGTGCCAAAGCTTAGTGCCGGGTCTATAAGAATATTGATAAAATTCTCTTTATCTTTTTCCCAGGTAGGGTGAATATAGAACTTATCAACTTGCACTGGAGTTATGGAATTTTTATATTTTTCTATCCAGTCGATATTCTTTTTTTTACTTAAATTTTGAGTAACTTTTATATCTTCATGCTTATTTTTAGATAATTCCTCAGCAAACCGCTCCACTCCCCACTGCACTTCCTTTAAGTCATTTTCATCTCTTACAATAATACAGCCATCTTTTTGCTCAACAGCACTAACACCAAGCTCAAAAACGAAATCGTTAAAAAGATTAAAATATTTTACAGGATGTATTGAAAGCTCAAAATACTCTTCTTGCATATATCAGCCCAATACATCTTCAAGTTTTTCTTTTAGAACTTGTGGTGTAAAAGGCTTGACTATATAGTTATTGACTCCTGCTTTAAGTGCGGTTATAACCTCTTTCTTACCGCCTTCGGTAGTTACCATTATGATAGGCAAATCATCATATTTACTATCACCTCTAACTTTTTTTACAAGCTCAAGCCCATTCATTTCAGGCATATTCCAGTCAGTTATCAGCATATCAATATCAGGATTTTCTTTCATAATATGCCAAGCTTCAAGCCCATGTTCAGCTTCAAGCACATCTTTATGTCCTATCCTTGCAAGAGTATTTTTTATAATTCGTCTCATTGTTGAACTATCATCCACAACTAAAAGTTTCAATGTTCTTCCTTTTGTTTTTCTATTGAAAATTTATTTATTTTACCTGATTTTAGTTTTAGATAACTTTAAATGCTTTTTCTAGGTTTATAGTACCTTCATAAAATGCTTTTCCCACAATCACTCCGGCGATATCTCCACTTTTTTTACATTTAATAATATCATCCATATCTTTTACTCCACCACTTGCTATAGTATCAATTCCGCAAGATTTTGCAATATTCTCGGTAAAATCGATATTTACACCGCTGAGCATCCCATCTTTACTAATATCGGTACAAATGATAGCTTCCACTCCTGCTTTTGAAAACTCAAGAGCCAAATCGACTGCTTTCATAGAACTAACTTCAGCCCAACCCTCAACTGCAACCTTACCCTCATACGCATCAATACCCACGACTATGGGGTATTTTTTTGCCATTTCTTTTACAAAAGAGGGGTCTTTTAAGGCAACTGAGCCCAATATAACTCTATCTACTCCAAGTTCAAGATATAATCTTATAGTTTTTTCATCTCTTATACCTCCGCCAAGCTCCATTTTCAAGTCGCAATTTTTTCTAATCTTTTTTATCTGTTCCAAGTTTGCAGGCTCACCCTTAAAAGCACCGTTTAAATCCACTATATGAACCCATCGACTCCCAATCTCTTCAAATCTTTTAGCAACTCTCCAAGGCTCATCACTATAAATCTTCGCACTCTCCATCAAACCCTTACTGAGTCTAACCGCTTTTGCATCTTTTAAATCAATTGCCGGTAATATATCCATTATAGCTCCATAAAATTTTTTAGTATTTTCAATCCACTGTCATGGGATTTTTCCGGATGTGGCTGAAGGCCAAAAATATTTTCATTTTGTACAGCACTGGCAAATTCATATCCGTAAAGAGTTTTTCCTATGATAAACTCTTCTTTGCAAGAAGCATGATATGAGTGTACAAAATAGAGATAAAAATCCTCTTTCATACCTTTTAGAAGTGGCGAATCCTTTTGAATAAAAAGTTTATTCCATCCCATATGTGGCACTTTTAATCTCTTTGGAAATTTTGAAACTTCAAAGTATTTTATATCTCCTGGTATCAAACCAAGCCCTATGTGAGAGCCAAACTCTTCACTTCTTTCAAATAAAAGCTGCATTCCAAGACAAATACCAAGCATCGGCTTACCTGTTTTTGAAAACTCTTTTATGCTATCACTGAGACCAAACTTATTTAGATGTACCATAGCATCGCCAAATGCCCCGACTCCGGGAAGCACAACTTTATCATAATCTTTTAATCTATCAGCATCTTTAACAATATCTACTTTTTGCCCAAGCTTTAAAAAAGCATTTTTAACACTGCTTAGATTACCCATATTGTAGTCAATAATACAAATCTTCATAAAATCCCTCTCACAACTTGCAGCTCATGATTTAACCCCAATTTGATGATATTCAAATCCTAAACTTTTCAATCTGTTTTTATCGTATTGGTTTCTACCATCAAATATAACAGGTGTTTTCAGTCTTTTTGCTATCTCATCAAAATCAGGACTTCTAAATTCTTTCCATTCAGTTATCAATATCAAAGCTTCAGCATCATTCATAACATCATATTTACTTTTTACATATAAAATATCTAAATCTTTCAGCCAAAACTCTTTAGCATCTTTCATAGCTTCAGGATCATAAGCTTTTATCTTTGCTCCTCTTTTTAGTAATTCTTTAATGATTATTATCGATGGTGCTTCTCTCATGTCATCAGTTCCTGGCTTAAAGCTAAGACCCCATATTCCAAAAGTTTTACCATTTAAATCTTCACCAAATCTCTTAATTATTTTATGTACTATATCCATCTTTTGGACTGCATTTACTTCTTCAACGGCAGGTATTATTTTTGGCTCATATCCCGCCTCAAGCGCTATCTTATGAAGAGCATTTACATCTTTTGGGAAACAACTCCCCCCATATCCACATCCTGGATATATAAAACTGTACCCTATCCTGCTATCACTTCCGATACCATGTCTTATCATGTTGATATCAGCTCCCACTTTTTGGGAAATTTGGCTCATCTCATTCATGAAGCTTATCTTAGTAGCTAACATAGCATTTGCCGCATATTTTGTAAGTTCTGCACTTTTTATATCCATCCCTATAAATCTCTCATGATTTAGAGTAAATGGTCTGTAAAGCTCTTTCATCACTTGCATTGCTTTTTCATTTTCAGCCCCTATAACTACACGATCAGGCTTCATAAAATCTGAAATTGCCGCTCCCTCTTTTAAAAATTCAGGGTTACTTACTACATCAAACTCTATATTTACCCCCCTTTTTATCAATTGTGAATATATCTCTTTTTTAACTTTGTCTGCTGTTCCAACTGGTACAGTTGATTTATCTACAATGACAGTATATTTATCCAAGTATTTTCCTATATCTTTTGCAACTGCCAAAACATATTGCAAATCAGCGCTTCCGTCTTCGCTCATAGGAGTACCAACAGCTATAAAAATGATATTTGATTTTTCAAGTGCGTATTTTATATCTGTTGTAAAATCAAGTGTTTTTGACTTATAATTTTTCAAAACCATTGACTCCAAACCGGGCTCATATATGGGTATTTTTCCATTTTTTAAATTTTGTATTTTTTGTTTGTCAATATCTACACAAATTACACTATTACCCATTTCTCCAAAACAAGTACCAGTAACCAATCCAACATATCCTGTACCTATAACCGCTATATTCATCTTTTTATTTCCTTTTGTATATAACTTTTAAAAATTTTTGTATAAGATTTTTCTTCTTCTAATTTTTCTGCGAAATTTTCTATAATATTGATATAATCTTTTAAAATTATATTACCTTTTAGTAATTCATACTTTAAATAAAGCCAATATGTATTTAAAACATCACTTTCACAATACTCTTTTATCTTTTTTATCTCATCTTGATAGTAAAGCGCAGTTACTTCATCACCATGAACATCATACTTTCCAGGAAGCCCCATCATTTTGCAAAGAAGATCCAGCTTAAGCCCTCTGACTGCTCCAAATTCGCCTATATGATCCATCAAATCCACATGAAATCTGTCACTGTAACGGGAGCGGTAATTGTCCCACTTGTTTTTATTTAATTCACGATTTTCTTTCTCAAAATAAGCTGGACATGACAAGTTATATTTCATAGCTCTTATCATTAGCATAGGCATATCAAATGC
>WFMT01000064.1 GCA_015488975.1 Campylobacteraceae bacterium
ATATATGCTATACTACAAAAAAAAATAGGATTTACTATGTTGATAGATGGATTTGGAAGAAGAATTAATTATATAAGGGTTTCAGTAACTGAAAGATGTAATTTCAGATGTCAGTATTGTATGCCGGAAAAGCCTTTTTCCTGGGTTCCCAAGGAAAATTTACTGACATTTGAAGAGCTTTTTTTATTTTTAAAGGTTGGAATTGATGAAGGTGTTGACAAGATAAGAATAACCGGAGGAGAGCCGCTTTTAAGAGCAGATTTGGATAAGTTTATAAAAATGATTAATGATTATAAAGACGGTATTGATATAGCTATTACTACCAATGCCTATCTTTTAAAAGGTATAGCTAAAAAGTTAAAAGATGCGGGGCTTAAAAGGCTCAATATTTCTCTTGATTCGCTTAAACCTGATGTTGCACAGCAAATAGCTCAGAAAAATGTTCTAAAAAATGTTTTAGAGGGCATTGATGAGGCTTTAAAAGTTGGATTAAAAGTTAAAATAAACTCTGTTCCTTTAAAAGGCATAAACAGTAATGAAATAGTAGAACTTTTAGAATATTGCAAAGATAAAAAAATGCAGATAAGATTTATAGAATATATGGAAAATATACATGCAAATAAAAATATAAAAGGTTTGTATGGTAAAGAGATTGTTGATGAGATAAGAAAAAAGTATCATGTTAAAAAGATAGGCAGAGAGGGGAGCTCTCCTGCATTTTTATATGAACTTGAAGATGGTTACAGGTTTGGCATCATTGATCCACATAAGCATGACTTTTGTGAGAGCTGTAATCGTATAAGGCTGACAGCAGAAGGAAATATTATACCTTGCTTATATTTTGATGAAGCTGTGAGTATAGCTGAAGCAGTTAAAAAAGGTGATGTCAAAGCAGCCAGCGAAATATTAAGAGAAGTTTTAAAAAATAAACCGGAAAAAAATAGATGGGATGAAAATCCACCTGAGAAAGAGCTTTCTAACAGAGCTTTTTATCAGACAGGTGGATAGTTTGATAGTAAAATAACAATTATTTCACTATTTTAAAATATGATTACGAAATATAGAATCAGGAGAAAAAATGAGAAATATAATCATGGTATCAATTATTATATCTTTTTTAATGATAGGATGTAGTGATAATTCCAAAAAAAATACAGAGGCAAAAGTTGGGCAGCAAAGCGAACAGATAACTAAAAAGCTTGTAGTTAAAAAAACTTCAACCGTCACGAAAAATAGTAAAAATTTGACGGATGAAACAAAAGAAGTTGCTACAAAAGCAGTTACTGCTATAAAACGAAGTGCCAAAACAATTCTTAAAAAAACTAAAGAGTTGGCAAAAAAAGTAAAAAATAATGAAACAGTCCAAAAAGTTATTAAAAAGGTATCAAAAGAAACAAAAGCCCTTGTTAATATTGCAGATAGAGACGGCTTGTATAAAAAGGCCTCATCTCAGAAAAAAGATGATTTGAAAGCACCAAAACTTTTTACCAAATGTGCTGGATGTCATGGCAATAAAGCACAAAAACATGCTCTTGGCGTATCAAAGATTATAGCCGGGTGGAGTGCTAAAAAGATAGAAAATGCACTCCATGGTTATAAAAACGGTACTTTTGGTGGTGTAATGAAAGGTGTTATGAAAGGGCAAGCTTCATCTTTGAGTGATAAAGATATAAAGGTATTGGCAAATTATATTTCGAAATTATAAGAATAATGATAACAAAGAAAGAAAAGTATGATATGTAAAAAAATGAATTCATTTATTGTAATGGATATACTCAAGAGTGCTTTACAGTATGAAGATACCATACATTTTGAGATAGGGCAGCCAGATATCCCTCCTTCAGCCAAAGTGAAAGAAGCATTAAAGACAGCAGTAGAGAAAAATCTTTTTTCATATACACAGAGTTTTGGTATAAAAAGTTTAAGAAGTCTGATAGCAAAAAATTATAAAGAAGAATATGGTGTTGACATAGAAGCTTCTCAAGTTTTATTAACACCAGGAACTAGCGGAGCATTTTTAGTAGCATATTCTATAGCTTTAAGACATGGGCAAAAGCTTGCTCTAAGCGATCCATCATATCCTTGTTATAAAAATTTTGCACATCTTTTAGATATAGAACCTATTTTTTTTGATATAGGCAGAGAAAATAACTATCAACTGCGAGTTCAAGATATAAAAGATAAGCAATTTGATGCTTTGCAAATATCTTCACCATCAAATCCGGTGGGAAATATATATGACAAGAATAACTTAAAAGAGTTAATTAGATTTTGTGATAAAAAAGATATATCTTTTATATCTGATGAATTATACCATGGGTTAAGCTATGATTTAAAGGCAAACAGTGCATTAGAATTTAGTGAAAATGTTTTTGTTATAAATGGATTTTCCAAATATTACTGCATGCCAGGACTTAGACTTGGGTGGCTTATAGTCCCTAAAAAATACTTAAGAAGTGCAGAGATTGTGGCGCAAAATCTTTTTATTTCTGCACCGACATTGAGTCAGTATGGAGCGATAGAGGCATTTGATAAAAAATATCTTAAAAGCACAAGAAGTGAATTTAAAAAAAGAAGAGATTATTTATACGGAGAGCTTTCTAAGTTATTTAACATAGAAGCAAAACCTGATGGTGCTTTTTATCTATGGGCAGATATATCTAAATACAGCGATAACAGCTTTGAATTTTCTAAAAGACTTTTAAGAGATAAACATGTGGCCTGTGCACCTGGTATAGATTTTGGAAAAAACAAAACATCAAAATTTGTCAGATTTGCTTACACAAGAGACATAGAACACATGAGTGAAGGAGTTGAAAGGTTGAAAAGTTATCTCTAAGCAAAAATGATATATAATTCTCATTCCTGACCAATATATTTTTATATAGTAAGTTGTGGCCCCTTCGTCTAGTGGTTAGGACACTGGCCTCTCACGCCGGTAACACGAGTTCGAATCTCGTAGGGGTCACCAGTTTATGTCATTTTTCCTAACAATTATTAGGATATATTATGAAGCAAATATTTATACTGTTTTTCTTTTTTGTACCAATTTTTTTATTTGGAAAAATAAATGTAACCGTTAGCATTCTTCCTCAAAAATATTTTGTTCAAAAGATTGCCGGAAATTTGGCGAATGTTATTGTTATGGTCAGACCAGGCAGTGAACCAGCAAGCTATGAGCCAAAGCCCAAACAACTTTCTCATCTTTTAAAATCACAGATTTATTTTAGTATAGGAGTTCCGTACGAGAGAGTATGGCTTAAGAGATTTAAAGATATTAATCCAAAATTGATTTTTGTAAATACTGGTAAAAATATAAAAAAAATACCAATGCTTAGGAGTTATTCTTTTAGCTCAAAGATGAAAAAAAGATTAAAAATAAAAATATCTGATTTGGACCCTCATATTTGGCTTTCACCTTTATTGGTAAAGAAAATTGTTTTAAATATTGAAAAAGCATTTGTAAAAATAGATCCAAAACATGCGAAAATATATAAAAAGAATTTGGTAATGTTTGATAAAAGGATTGAAGCATTGCATAATTATGGTATTTTAAAATTAAAAAATTTAAGACACAGGAAGTTTATAGTATTTCATCCAGTATGGGGATATTTCGCAAAAGAATTTAATTTAAAACAGATTCCCATTCAGCTTGAAGGCAAAAATCCAAGCTTATTGACTTTAACAAAAATGATAAATTATGCAAAAAAATCAAAGATAAGAGTAATTTTTGTGCAACCAGAATTTTCAAAAAAAAGTGCAGAAGTTATAGCTTCAAGCATCAAAGGAAAAGTTGTCGTTTTGGATCCGCTTGAGCTAAATTGGGAAGCGGGAATCAAAAAAGCGATAAATACATTTAGCAAAGTATTAAAAAATGAGTAATCCTCCAACTATAGAAGTTAGAAATTTATATTTTGCTTATAACAATGAACCAGTCTTGGAAAATATCAACTTTGGTATTTCTACAAAAGATTTTTTAGCCGTCATTGGTCCAAATGGTGGTGGGAAAAGTACATTATTGAAGTTATTGCTTGGTATATTGATACCAAATAAAGGTAGTATTAAAATCTTTGGTAAAAAGCCAAAAGAGATCTGCTTAAAGTTAGGATATGTTCCACAAGATACAAATATAAATAAAAATTTTCCTATAAAAGTAACTGATGTAGTTTTGCAGGGACGCATAGGTATTTCCAAAAAATTTTGGGGTTTTTCAAAAGAAGATATTTTTATAGCTAAAGAATCCTTGGAAAAAGTAGGAGCTTATAATCTCAAAGATAAGAAAATAGGCGAATTATCAGGTGGTCAAAGGCAAAGAGTGTTCATAGCTAGGGCTTTATCAACGAAAGCTGATATCCTTTTGCTTGATGAACCGACTGCAAGCATTGACTCAAAGGGACAAATCAGTCTGTACTCAATGCTTAAAGAATTAAATGCCAATAAAGGTATAATTGCAGTTAGCCACAATATAAATGTGGCGACAGGCTTTGCAAACAAGATAGCTTACACTAATAAAACTTTGTATATGCATAATTCTCCAGCTGTAAATAAAGATAAAATTTTACAAAATATTGGTAATTCTACAGAGCATATCTGCCCAGTAGAATTGATGGTAAATGAAAATATGTGCCTACACTCTCAAGATACAGATACAAAATAATGTATAACTCTTTAATAGAAATTATGTCATTACCTTTTATGCAACATGCTTTTATGGCAGCATTTTTCGTAAGTATCTGCATAGGTATAATAGGAACATTTGTAGTTGTCAATAGGATGATTTTTTTAGCAGGAGGAATTGCTCATGGTTCATACGGTGGTATCGGTATAGCAATCTATTTGGGCATACTGCCTATGTTTGGAGCTGGAATATTTGCAATTATTCTGTCCTTTCTTATAGCTGTCATTTCTTATAAAAATAGCGAAAGAATAGATCCTGTTATAGGTGCAATGTGGGCAGCAGGAATGTCTATTGGTATCATTTTTATAGATTTGACACCGGGGTATCATGCTGATATTATGAGTTATCTTTTTGGAAGTATTATATCTGTTGCCTCAAGTGATCTTTGGATTATGGGAATATTGGATTTTTTAATAATTATTTTGGTTTCAATTTTTCATAAAGATTTATTGGCAATGAGTTTTGATAGAGAATTTGCAAAGCTTAGAGGAGTGAAGGATAAGATATTATACTATATGTTGATAGTATTTATAGGAATTAGTGTTATTGTCACTATTAGAGCTGTTGGTTTGATATTGGTTATTGCACTTATGAGTATACCTCCTTTTATAGCAGAGAAGTTTTCGTCATCTTTGTATAAAATGATTTATATATCGACTATACTGACTCTGATTTTTACTTTCAGCGGATTGAGTATCTCATACTTTTACAATATAAGTTCAGGTGCAACTATCATACTTGTGGCATCCATCGTCTTTTTTTTATATTTGAGTATCTTAAAAATAATTCAATATATCAAATAATTAATATCAAATAATTTTATAATATAAATAATTATTATATTATCATAAAACAATATATTATATTTTATAATAATATATTGTTACTCAATGTAACAAATAAATCACTTTTTTATATATATTTTATATATTATGCTATTTTTATTGACATATTAATTATTCTTATAATATAATACAAATACTTTTTAATATTTAAGAATTAAAACTTAAGGAGGTTTAATTGAAAACAAAAGATAAAAAATCTTTTTCTTTATCTATGAATGATGAGAATAATAAAAAGATACATTCAAATGAGAGAAGAGAATTCTTCAAAAAAGGATTGTTTTACTCTGTTGGCTTAGCTGCTGCTAGTAATGCTTTGGCTTCAAATGGAGCTAATATTGATCCTGCAAATCTTCCTCCAAACATACCATCTTGGGCGAAGATTCCAGGAAAACCGGTAGAATGGCATCCGTATGGGCAGCCCTCTGCTTATGAACATAATGTTATAAGAAGAAGTGTACCTTTTCTTTCTCCTGATCCTATGGCAGATGTTGCTTTTTCACCATTGCAAGATCAAAATGGTATTATAACTCCAAATGGATTATTTTTCGTAAGAGATCATAACGGCACCTGTATCGTAGATCCAAATGATTACAGATTGATAATACATGGTCTTGTTGATAAGCCTATCATACTTACATTAGAAGAGATAAAAAGATATCCCAGTGAAAGTAGAATTCATTTTATAGAGTGTCCGGCAAATGGTGCTACTGAATGGAGGGGAGCGCAGCTTGATTCGGTTCAATTTACAAAAGGTATGTTAAGTTGTGCGCAATGGACAGGAGTTCCGCTGAAGATTATACTCAAAGATTTGGGTCTTAAGCCAAATGCAAAATGGGCATTGGCTGAAGGCGGTGATGCTTCTACTATGGCAAGGAGTATTCCAATAGAAAAACTTTTGGATGATGCTATGATAGTATATGCTCAAAATGGAGAAGCTCTGAGGCCTGAACAAGGGTATCCTGTTAGATTGATAGTGCCAGGCTGGGAAGGAAATTTAAATGTTAAATGGCTTAGAAGAATAAAAATAGGTGATAAACCTTGGCATGCAAAAGAAGAGACTGCAAAATACACAATGTTACTTCCTTCGGGTAAAGCTATTCAATACTATTGGGTTATGGATGTCAACTCAGTTATAACAAGTCCATGTCCTGAAAAGCCATGGAAAGATGTAAAAATTGGTCAAAAGATTGAAATCCAAGGTATTGCATGGAGTGGAAGAGGAAGAATTAGTGCTGTTGATATTACATTTGACGGTGGTAAAAATTGGACTAAAGCAAGACTTAAGGGATTAATTTTACCAAAATCATTTACAAGATTTACCATAGAATATATTTGGGATGGAAAACCAATATATCTTGCTAGCAGAGCGACCGACGAAGTGGGTATGACTCAGCCGACAATTCAAAAACTTAAAAAAATTAGAGGAGTTGAGGGAGTTTACCATAGAAATTCAATAACTACTTGGGAAGTTAAAGCAAATGGGGAGGTGCATAATGTTCAAGCAATTTACTAAAAAAACAATTTTGGCAATATTGGGATTGAGTTTAGCAACTATTTCATACGCTACATCAAATAAATATACCGACGCTTACTATGCCTCATCTCACAAATATAAAATAAATGTAGACGGCGCTATTATATATCCTACTGACTTAAGAGTTCAATATATAAAAAATAATCAGGTAAAAGGTCCTTTCCATATAGGGCAAAAGGCTACAAAAAAGGAAATTTCTGGATGGAATGTAGATATAAGACCTGATGGAAAAGGTTTGTATATCGGACATGGAAGTGTAAGCCAGGGTGCAGATTTGTTTGAAAATAAATGTTCAAAATGTCATGGAACATTTGGTGCTGCAAATAATGGATTTCCTGTATTGGTCGGAGGAGAAGGAACACTAAAAAATCAAATATTAGAACCAGGCGAGCCTGGACCATTAAAAACTGTAGGAAGTTATTGGCCGTATGCTACAACTTTATTGTGGTATATCAAAACAGCTATGCCTCAAGACCATCCTAATTCACTTACAAATGATCAAGCTTATGCTATAACAGCATATGTTTTATCACTAAATAATATTACAGTTGGCGGTAAAGAGATGGGCGATGATTTTGTATTGAGTAATAAGAATTTTATGAAAATACATCTTCCAAATGAAAATGGATTTATCCCTAAAGATAAAAATTTAAAGCACTCTTTGAATAGTCCTGTAAACCCATATTTTGGTACAGGCAACAGATGTATGAAAAATTGTGCTAAAAAGATAAAAATAACACATGTTATTGGAAATCTTACACCTAAGATAAATGAAGCACTTGACTTGCCTAAACCTAAAAAAATTCACACAGTAAGCACAAACACAAAAGGTGCTAAAATATACAATTCAACTTGTGTGTCATGTCATGGATCTGGTGTATTAGGTGCACCAAAGTTTGGAGACAGTGTGGCTTGGAGTAAAGTTTTAAAGCAGGGGATTTCAAAAGTTTATAGCAATGCAATAAATGGGATTGGAAATATGCCACCAAAAGGAGGTAACTCATCTTTGAGTGATTCAGATATTAAAAATGCAGTTGACTATATGGTTGAATCTAGTAAATAAAAAGGAGAATAAATGAAAATGTCAAAAATATTATTAATGGCTGCTGTTATTAGTAGCCTATTTTCAGTTTCGAGTTTTGCACAAAGTAATGCAAAATTAGTAAAAGAGGGTAAAAAAATATTTTTATCAAAAAAACTAGGAAATTGCTTGGCTTGTCATAATATTGCAGGCATGAAAGTGCCTCAAGCGGGTGCTCTTGGTCCAAAACTGGCCCACTTGAGCAGTTATCCTACCAGTTTTCTTTACAATAAAATATATAACCCTTATACTACAAATCCGGTTAGCCAGATGCCACCATTTGGTAAAAATGCAATACTTTCAAATCAACAGATAAAAGCAGTAGTAGCTTTTCTAAAAACAATTAAATAAAAAAGGAGATAAAATGAATAGAAGAAAATTTATAGGAATAGGAGCGGGAGTAGTTGCAACAGCTCTTGTTTTGCCATCGCAGTTAAGTGCAGTTGATTTTAGAAAAAAGGACGCAAAAGCATTTGCAGACAAAGATATAAAATCAGCCTTAAAAGATTTATATGGAACTGATACAACTATAAAAGGCGGTATTAGTATAAGTGCTCCGGATATTGCTGAAAATGGTGCGGTTGTGCCTATCACTGTGAGTACAGATAAAGCAAATGTAAAGTCAATAGCTGTGTTTATAGAGGGTAATCCTGAAGCATTGGCAGCAGTATTTAATGTACCTGCGACAAGTATCCCTAAATATGCACTTAGAGTTAAAATGAAAAAGACAGGGCATATTATAGTTGTTGCAAATGTTGATGGTAAACTCTATACAAATAAAAAGCTTGTAAAAGTTACTATCGGTGGATGTGGCGGTTGATATAATAAAATAAAATTAATATTAAAAATACAATAAAAAGGAATTAGTAAATGAGAGCAATAGCAAAATTAAAAAATGGTATAACAACAGTAAGAGCAATGGCGCATCATCCGATGTTGAGCTACTTGATGGCTAAAAAGAAACATAAAAAAGCAAAATTTATCACACATTTAACTGCAAAATATAATGGACAATTGGTTTATGATTTATACTCAACACAGTTTTTATCAAAAAATCCATATATCCAATTTGCATTCAAAGGCGGTAAAAAAGGTGACAAAATTGTATTTTATTGGATTGACAATACCGGTGAAAGCAAAACAAGTTCTGCAAAAATTAGATAATTAAGAAAAGGAGAAAATATGTTCTCAAAAATAGTTAAAACATCAATATTTATAGTCGTCTCGGCGACTATTTTAGTAGCTGGAAGCTTTAACGCTCAAGCTGAAAAAGATAGATTGGCACTGCAGCATTATATGCTTGCAAAATTTAAAAATCCTGTTGCAAACAGAGCCGAATATTTTCCGTATATGCCTTTACACACACTAAAAACACAGTATGCCAAAAATCTTAAACTAAGCGATTTTCTTTTAGGATCTTATGCGTATGATTTGGATGCAAGAAAACAATATACTGAGTTAAATGAATTTCCACCATATGTATTTAATGTAAGTCATGGAGAAAAACTTTATAACACCAAATTTAAAAATGGAAAATCATTTAAAGATTGTTTTCCAAATCCTGCCATAAAAGGTAATTATCCATATTTTGATACTAAAAAGGGAGAAGTTATCACTATAGGATTGGCTATAAATGAGTGTAGAATTAAAAATGGAGAAAAACCTTGGAAGTATGGAAAGGGTAAATTGGCTGACTTAGATGGTTATTTTGCATTTAAATCAAGAGGTCAAATTTTAAATGTGACTATACCAAATGCTGCTGCTGAAAAAGCTTATAATGCTGGTAAAAAATACTATTATTCACAAAGAGGAAGTCTTAAAATGTCTTGTGCAACTTGTCATGTTCAAGGTGCAGGTAATAAATTAAGAGCAGAATCTTTATC
>WFMT01000065.1 GCA_015488975.1 Campylobacteraceae bacterium
GTTCTGTTGTAACTTGGGGAGATAGCAGTTCTGTAGCAGATAAACTCAATGATCCAGCACATAAGGTTGTAAATATCTATTCTAATGAATATGCCTTTGCAGCACTAAGAGATGACGGTTCGGTTATAACTTGGGGAGATAGCGTTTCAGGAGGTGATAGCAGTTCTGTAGCAGATAAACTCAATGATCCAGCACATAAGGTTGTAAATATCTATTCTAATGAAGATGCCTTTGCAGCACTAAGAGATGACGGTTCTGTTGTAACTTGGGGTCATAGTAATTCTGGCGGAGATAGCTCAAGTGTTCAAAAAGAACTTCATGATGTTGTCGGATTTTCTCCATCATATGTTTGGGAAAATTGTAATGATACAAATACAAAAGGAAGCCCAGGTGGTGGAATAGGTGGAAGTGATACTACCACAAACGGTGGTACTCCTGCAGGTGGATGGAGCACTATTGAGCTTCACACAGAGTGTGCTGGTGCTGGTGCTCCTGGATACTATGAAGGAGATCCTTCAGATAATCAAGTTATAGGATTTTGAAAAAGGTTAAATTAAGATGAAAAAAGCAATCATATTACTAACTCTTAGCATAACAATGCTATTAGCAAACATAACACAAGATGCTATAAAAGCATTTGAGAAGAAAGATTATCAAAAATCTTTCAAACTGTTTTCCAAACTGGATAGCCCAGAGGCTCATTACTATGTGGGTAAGCATTACTACTATGGTTTTGGTGTAAAAAAAGATATAGCCAAAGCTTTGAAGTATGAGCAGATAGCTTGTAATGAAAACTTCGCAAAAGGATGCAAAGGTGCAGGATGGATTTATCAACACGATAAAAATGATAAGGATTTAGCTCTTTCTTATTATAAGAAAGGCTGTAAACTTGGCTCTGGTGAGGCTTGTAATGAAGTGGGAGTTGTTCTTGCAAAAAAGAAAAATTTAAAAAAAGCCGTGCACTACTATAAAAAAGCTTGTAATTTGAACGAGAGTTGGGGCTGTGATAATCTTGCCGGCTATTATAAAAATGGGAAAGGTGGTTTAGATAAAAATTTGTCTATAGCACTTAAATATTACAAAAAAGGTTGCGATTTAAAGAATGGAAATTCATGTAACAGTATTGGATTTATATATGACAAAGACTATAATGACTGTAAAAATTCAATCAAATATTATACCTTGGCAAAGGACTTAAATAACGATTGGGGATATGCTAATCTATCTTACTATTTTATCTCTGGTAAATGCGTAAAGAAAGATTTGAACAGAGGATTACAACTTGCTAAAAAAGCTGCTGATTTGAATAATTCATTCGGATTTAATAATATAGGCGTAGTTTATAATGATAAAAAAATTATAAAAAAGCTTTAAAAAATTATAAAAAAGCTTCTGATATGAACAATAGCTATGGATGTGCAAATGTAGCCTATTATTATAAAAATGGATGGGGTGTAAAAAAGGATGAGATTAAAGCGTTAAAATACTATGGAAAGTCTTGCAAATTAGGAGATATAAAAAGTTGTAAAAAATTAGTAGATTACGGATACAAAGCTTATGAAAAAGGCAATAAATATAAAACAGTAAGATTATATGCTGATGCTTGCCAAGGGGGTTATACACATGCTTGTTATAAAGCTGGTTATAAATATGAAATAGGAGATGGTGTAAAACAAGATTATAAAAAGGCTTTACATTTTTATAAAAAAGCTTGTGATGGTAATGATATAGATGGTTGTGTAAATTTAGGCAATTTTTATTACAAAGGTTTAGGTGTAGATATTAATTATAGAAAAGCTGCTGAACTGTATTTAAAAGCATGTGATAAAGGTGATCCACTTGGCTGTAATAATTTAGGTCTTATTTATATGAATGGACAAGGTGTTTTGCTGCAAGATTATCAAAGAGCAGCTACACTTTTCTCTTTTGCATGTGAAAATAAAGAAATGTTAGGCTGTAACAATTTGGGCATACTTTATCAAGGTGGTAAGGGTGTAGAACAGAATTCAGAAAAAGCAAAAAAATTATTTTTAAAAGCGTGTGATAAAAATATGTCTAAGGGTTGTTTTAATTTAGGAGTTTTTTATAATAATGATCTATTATATAGAAATAAAAAATTAGCAAAAAAATATTACAAAAAAGCATGTGACTTTAGGCTTGAAAAAGGATGCAAAGGGTATAAATTGTTGAAAGAAGAGGGCTATTAATATGGTCATTATGTTTAATAAGCTTATGGATGAGGAAATAAAGTAAAATGAGAAAATTAAGATTCTTAATCGTTGTTTTATTTTTAAATATAGTTGCAAGTGCTGAAGTAGTATCTATGTTAAATGTGCCTGATGGAGAAATTACTATAAGTAGATTTTTGGATTATAGCAATTATAGAAAGAATCCTGATGGAAAAAAGTTTTTTAAAACAAAAATAGCTATAACAATTAAATATAAAAACAAAAAGAAGACAAAAGAATTGTTAAGTGGTTTATATACACCCAAAAATATAATGTGGAACGGAATGTCCCCTGCTATACTATTTGATCCTAATAAAATGATATTGACCATTTTTATGAATGGTAAAACATCAAGATATGATTATGGAATGGAGGGATATGCATTCAGATATACTATGAAATCACAAAAATGGCAGAAAGAGAAAGTATTTGATAATGCTAATTTTGGTTGGTTTTCTTTTTTTCAAGGCTCAAAGAACGGTCAACCAGTGTTATGGTATTTTTCTTATGCAGGATATTATGCAATCAAGAGTGAGCGTTCACCTGATGGTCAATGGACAAATTATTTAGTGGGTAAAATATCTCCGGA
>WFMT01000066.1 GCA_015488975.1 Campylobacteraceae bacterium
GATTGATATTTCTCGTATTTTTGTTTAAGTTTTTCATATGCCCCTGTTTGTCCTGCTGAATATGAGCTTTCTAGCAGTTTTTTAGCCGCAGCTTCTTCTGCTCCAGCTCTAGTTTTAAATGCTACTAATTGTTTGGCATGTTTAGATGCGTACATATCCCTTGCATCATAATATCCTTTCCATAATTTTTTGGATATTGTGATAACTTTATTTTGTTTTTCTAGTATTGCAAGTTCAGATCTTAATTCTTTTAAAAGTTTTTGTGCGGAGTCATATAGAGCATGGCTTGCAAGAGGATTGGATGGTGGTTTAAAATTAGATAAATTTGCTATTTTTTTCTTTATTTCTTCAATCTTTTTAGCTATTGGGATATTTGCAGTCTCTTTATTCATTTTGTCAATGTATGCTCTAAGTGATTTGTACGCTACATAAGCCCCTGTTGCTATTAATACATAAGGATTTGCTAAAATAGTTTTATTTAATAGTGCTTGTGCCGCTTCTACACCTAAAGTCGCATTTCGTATAAGAGTAAGCCCCTCAACTACTTTTCCCACCATAAGCCCTGATACCATTGCCGCTCCAAGAACTGCAGCCTCTTTAGCAAAACTGACTATATCTCTTATGGTTTTCTCGACTTCTGCTCTATTGTTTTGCAAATACTCTGTGAAAGTTTGCATCTCATTTTTTATCTTTTCAAATAGTGGTTTTTGTAAATCTCCCCATAAAATATCCCATTGAGTTTTAAGATTGGAAGTGATACCGCTCCATTGGGTTTGTACTTGTTTTCCTGCTATTGCGAAAGCTTTTAATTTGGATATGGCTAAAGTAAATTGGTCGCCTGACTTTGCCGCTTCTTTTAGTGCTGAGTTAGAAAGTCCTATGGAGTTTAACATCTTGCCTAAGTCGCTATTTGCTTTTACCGTTCCATTTGCTAGTCCGTCTATACTTGCTAGGAGTGGTTGAAATTGTACTCCTTGTGATGATGCTGCGATAGATATAAGTTTAGTGAGTTTTAATAGTTTTTCTTGTGATACTCCATATTGTAAGCTTGTTCCTGCCAATACTCTGTATATTTGGATGGTTTGTCCTAAAGTATGTGGAGTTTGTTTGTTTAGTTCTAACAGTTTTTTAAAAGTAGTATTTGCCATTTTTTGAGCTAAATTCCACTTTTCAACAACGGATATATGTTTGCCAGTTATATCAACATCTTTAAGTTTACTCATATAAACAGCAGCTAATCCTCTCTTTTCGTTTTCCAAAAGAATATTATAATTTAACCCAACCCCTAAAGTTACATCATAAGCTCTTTTTAGTGCGTATAATGCAACGACATAGCTTTCTATTCGTCTAATGTGTCTTACTAAATTGTTTGATGTTCTCTCTTGTACAGTTCCATTTCTTTTTAATGCTGCTGTTTCTGCATTTATCTTGGATACACCTTGTCTATATAGTGCGTTTAATTCTCTTTTTTTGTTTGAGAGTTTATCTACTGCTACCCTTTGCCTATTTATCTCTTGTGTGTAGATTTGCTCTATTCTTGCACTTGTAGTTCTTAATTTTGCTTGGGCTTCTTTTGTTTTTGCATTTTGTAATTTTTTATAATCAAGGATAAGTTTGTCGAGTTCACTTTTTAGTTCTTTAGATTTGATTATGTCTGTATCAAAAAGCCCTTTTTTAGCTCCACTTTTTGCGGATGTAAGGCTTCTGATTGAGTCTTTGAGGTTGATTATTTCACTATCAGCCCCCATCGCCTCTTTTTTTAGTCTCTCGATGGCTTCGTAAACCTTTTTAGCAACAGGGGATAGTTTGTCATCTCCGATTATGGATATACGAATATCTTTACTCATCGTCCACCTTTTTTATTTAATATATTTTCTTATAAAAAAGAATAAGTTTTCATAGAGTTATTGTCCATCTATGATTTTGCGTTCTGCTATTCTTATAAAATCCATTCTTTTTGGAGTCAATTTAAAATCATAAATATCTGCTACTTTTATAACTGCGTTATAGTCCAAACCTATAACTTGCATATCCATCCCACTAACTCTCAGCTGAGTCAATATCTTAAATATAAACAGTAATGAACTTTGCACTTCTTCACTGATATAAGGGGGCTTTGCCTCTTCTGGCATAACACCCTCTGCTTCAACATATATTTTTATTGACTCTTGTAGCTTTTCATCGAAATACCAATCTAGGTACTCCGTTAGTTCTTTTTTTCTATCTCTTCTTGTATAGAAGGATTATTTGTTAATGCTTCTATTTTTCTATAAAAAGAAAGAAGATCACTAACTGAAATATTATCTAGTTCACTATCTTTTACATTTCTCATCTCTAAAAGCGGTACGACTACCTCATATATGACTTCTTCATTGTCAAGTGTCTTTTTTTCACCTTTTTCATCTTCTTTTTCTCTTAAGTTTGTAATCTTTAAATCTCTAAATTTTTTTAATTCTTTAAAATTTAAGCCTTGAGATACATCTTGTAAACATTTAGGTAATTTTGCATTTATCCCATCTACTATCTCTTGTTTTTGTAACTCTTGTAACTCTTTCAAAGCCTCTATTTCGTTTTTGTCTATCATGGCATTTTCCTTTTTTAAGTTTAGGCATTTTTTTAAAGGGGGATGCCATAAACCCCCTGGTGTTAATATGTTTTTACTGTATTTGTTAGTGTAGCCGATACTGTTGAGTGGATGTCTGCTACCCAATCAAAACTAAGAGTTGCTTTCTCACCTATTTTATATGGATCTGTTTTGTATTTAATGAATACATTTGTAAGTGTCAAAACCAATTTTACAAGTGGATTTGCTGGATTTGTAAATGTTATCTCAAAATCTGCTCTTCCATTTGTCTTGACTTCACCTAAGAATGTTTTATCAAAAGCCCCTGATATGCTTCCGCTCATTGTAAATAGCCCAAAATCTAAACCTTTTGGATATTCACCATCACCGATATACCAAACTTCTGCGGCACTATTGCCAATTTGCAAAGTAAACGCATTTGATAAATTGTAAGTAGATGCTCCTTTTTTTAGAGCTGAGTGTGCTTTTCTGATAGAATTATCAGTCAATACCACCGCTTGTGTCTCATCTATTGCTGTAAACCCTGCATCATTACTATCTGTAGAAGTTCCACCTTTTGCAGTCATTGGCACTTGTAACTTTTCATCTTGAATATTGATGTTCCATCCATCAATAGCTACACCACTATACAGATCATAAAAAGCAGGTTCTACTCCACATTGAGGAGTTATCTCACTTTGTACTGATACTGTAGGAATACAATCTTGCGGTGTGAATACTCTTGTATAAGTACCATCAGTGTTATCTGTTACTGTAGCAGGTATTCCCAGGCCTAAAGCAAGAGGAAAATATATAGAGCTATAACCAGCACTTATAGCTATGGTTCCGCTCACTTGTTTTGTTGTTAAATATTCTTCGTTTGCTATCCTTGTGCCATGGAGTACATTATTGCTTCCGCTGTTGGCTGTTGTAACTAGCCCTATATCTCCCGATATTGGTAATTTATAGAATGAAGTTGCAGCAGGTGGAGTTCCCCTTGTTGCTTCTACACCTAATATTACGCTTTTTAAGTTAAAATTGCTCATCTTTTTCCTTTATAATCTATTGTCTTGAAATAGTCTAAAAACCAAAAACCCACTATATGTAGGGAATGTTGTTATTAAGTCTTGTTCATA
>WFMT01000067.1 GCA_015488975.1 Campylobacteraceae bacterium
CTAAAAAAATATCTGTCATCTCTTTGCCGACTCTTCTATATCCAAACTCTTGCAAACTTTCATCTGTATCATCTTTTTTTGCTGAAGCGAAATATTCCCAAGCTACTCTTAACTTGCCTTTTAAACTTAAAAGCGGAGTTTTCAAAAAAGCACCGGGGGATTCTGGTAAAGTTTGCAAATTTTTATCATAAATATATCTAACTCTTGCATTGTCACTACTTTTTAAAAGTATATCTCCACAACCACTTAGTTCAACAAGTTCCAAAGTATCTGGCTTGTTGGATAAAAAACCATTACTGCCCTCTTCTATCAGGTATCCGTCTTTTTTTGCAGTATGCATTTTTCCACCAAGTTCATTTTCCTTTTCAAAAAGGGTGATTTGGGCATTAGGGTTAAACTGTTTTATATAAAATGCAGTAGCAATTCCGCTGATGCCACCGCCGACAATAGCTATGTTCATTATAATTTTTCCTTAAAAAAGATATAGCATGATAGCATAATCCACTTAAATTTTTATCTCATTTTTATCTTGTTCATCCACTCATTTAGAGTTTTTTCAAATCCTATGCCTTTTGAATGATAAAATTCAATATCTTTTGAAATATACTTTTGTTCTACCCATCCACCAAAATCATGCGGATACAAATAACCATCTTTTGAAGTTGTTTTTAGATAGTTTGGTATTTCTAAAGAGGGATTGTTTTTGATATATTTTAATGCTTCATTGATAGCTTTATAGCTACTGTTTGATTTGGGTGAAGATGCGAGATAGATGGCACATTGAGAGAGGATTATCTTATCTTCGGGAGCTCCTATGTTTTTTACAGCAAGTAAGGTACTAGTTGCTAAGTTTAGGGCATTTGGGTTAGCATTTCCTATATCTTCACTTGCAAATATAACAAATCTTCTTGCTATAAAGTCACTTCTTTCTCCACCGTCTATAAGTTTTGCAAGATAATAAAGTGAGGCATTTGTATCGCTTCCTCTTAAGCTTTTTATAAGTGCACTTATAAAGTTGTAGTGGTTTTTTTTCGAGCTGACTCCATCTTTCAAAGGAGTGGCTCTTAAGCTTTTTAGAGTCTCTATGGTTATTTGATTTTCTACCTCCAGGCTAAATTCTAAAAGATTTAGTAAAGCTCTTGCGTCTCCCGCACTGGAATTTATAAGATATTCTTTGGCATCTTTATCTATATCAAAGCTATATTTTTTTTGCGCGATTTGTAAAAGTTGCTCTAACTCATTTTGCTTTAAATTTTTAAATTCAAATATCATCATCCTTGAATTCATAGCATTTGTAAGTGAAAAAACTGGATCCTCTGTTGTCGCGCCTATGATGATGCACTCTTTGTTTTCCATCGGTATCAAAAGGACTTCTTGCTGATTTTTGGAAAGCCTGTGTATCTCATCTATGAAAATAATTGGCTTTATAAGAGAATTTCTGTAATCTTTTAGTATATTTCGTAAATCTTCAACTCTCAAGCTTGTACCATCTTGATAAAAAAATGCAGATTTTACCTCTTCGGCTATTATTTTAGCAAGTGTTGTTTTCCCACTCCCACTTTTACCCCAAAAACAAGAGTGTGGTATTTTACCTGATTTGATGAGTTTGTATAAAGCTTTATCTTCCCCTACAATATGTTTTTGCCCCATAAACTCTTCTAAAGATTTTGGTCTTAAAACTTGAGTTAAGTTTTCAGCTATCATTATTTGTTTTTATTTTGAAATGTTGCTGCATCATCCCTTCTTTTTTGATGGATGAAATCATGCAAGCTTTGATATTCACTTTTGCTTAGATATCTGTTTTTTCCGGGTCTTAAAACTCCTAAGTCAACTCCTGCAAAACTTACTCTTTTAAGATCAGTAACTTCGCTGTCAAAATAAGCAAAAAATCTTCTCAATTCTCTATTTTGTCCTTCACTGATAGCCACTTTTAACTTTGAAAAAGTAGGAGAGTTTTTTATGATTTTATATGCGAGAAAAGGCTTTATCTGCATTGATTCTATATGGCTGTCTTTGTGTCCGCCTACTTTTGAGTCTATAAAGACTCCATTTTTCATGCCCTCTTCCATAGCAGGCGTAATGTTCCCCTCAATTTTTAGATAATAAACTCTCTCCAAATCGCTTTGCATAAGAGTAGTCGCAACACTTGGGGAGTCTGTTAAGAGTATCAATCCTTCGCTTGTAAAGTCCAATCTTCCAACAGGTAAATAATGGGCAAACTGTTTAGGAAGTGAGTCAAAGACGGTTTTTCTTCCTCTGTCATCTTTTTTGGTTACAAGTTCACCCTTTTGTTTGTGATAAACTATAACGCTAAAATGATCTTTTTTATAAAGTCTTCTGCCTTTTATATGAACTTTATCTTTAAAATCAACTTTTGTTGAAAGGTCACTTACAACTTTACCGTCTATTGTAACATCTCCATTTTTTATAAGTTCATCAGCCTCTCTTCTTGAGTACTTTGTATTGTGAGAAATTATCTTGTTAAGTCTTATCTTCGTATCTCTTTCCATATTTTACCTTTTTTTATTTCATTTATCAAAAAAATTATCTATGCTTACTCTTTTACCAATATGTGTAAAAATTCACAAGTTTTATCGGCTTTATGATTTCTCGCATTTGTCTTATCTGCCTTAAATCTTTGATACTCTTTTGTTACTAAATCATACTTGCCATATTTTTGCATAATATTTCTTATATCTTCTTGTTTCATCAAGCCTTCGTTATTGTA
>WFMT01000068.1 GCA_015488975.1 Campylobacteraceae bacterium
ACAAAAGAGATGAAAACAGTACAGCATGCGTAGCAGGAAGAATTAAATTTTTAAGATTAATGGGTAAAGCAGCATTTCTTAAGATAGAAGATGATGACGGAATATTACAAATATATATAGGCAGAGATGCTCTAGGTGCTGACTGGTTTAAAAGTATTAAAAAATATGTTGATATAGGCGATATCATAGAAGTTTGCGGATTTGCTTTTATCACTAAAACCGGTGAGCTTACTTTGCATGCTGGCAAATTGAAAATAGCTGCCAAATCCATAACTCCTTTACCTGAAAAATTTCATGGTTTAAGTGATAAAGAGTTACGATATAGACAGAGATATCTTGACATGATAATGGATAGTAATGTTAAAAATGTGTTTAAAACAAGAAGTAAGATTATAAGCACTATAAGATCTTTTTTTGAGAATAAAAAATTCTTAGAAGTTGAAACTCCTATGATGCATCCAATCGCCGGTGGAGCAAATGCAAAACCTTTCGTCACCTACCATAACTCTCTTGGTATAGAAAGATTTCTTAGGATTGCACCTGAGCTGTATCTAAAAAGACTTGTTGTTGGTGGATTTGAGTCAGTTTTTGAAATAAATAGAAATTTTAGAAATGAAGGAATGGATCTAACCCATAATCCTGAGTTTACGATGATAGAGTTTTATTGGGCATATCATACTTATAAAGATTTGATGTTGCTTACAGAAGAATTATTTTTAAAACTTTTAGAAGTATTAAATCTCCCTGTAAAATTTACTTATGGAGATAACGAGATAGACTTTAGTGCACCGTTTGCCAAAATAAGTTATGATGAATCAATAGTAAATATCGGTAATGTTCCAAAAGATATCATCAATGATAAAAATAAGATCATAGAATTTTTTAAGAAAAATAATATTTCCATAAACGAAAAAGCTGACTTAGGACACCTTAAGGCTGAATTGTTTGATAATTTTGTAGAAGAAAAATTGATAAATCCAACTTTTATTATTGATTTTCCGATACAAATAAGTCCACTCTCAAGAAGAAGTGACGACAACCCGGATATTGCCGAAAGATTTGAGCTGTTTTGTGCAGGAAAAGAGATTGCCAACGGTTTTAATGAATTAAATGATCCTATTGATCAATTTGAAAGATTTAAGTCTCAAATTGATGCCAAAAACGCCGGAGATGACGAAGCACATGAAATGGATGAAGATTACATAAAAGCATTATGTTATGCTATGCCTCCTACTGCTGGTGAAGGTATAGGAATAGATAGATTAACTATGCTTTTAACCAATCAGCACTCTATCAGGGATGTTATCTTGTTTCCTGCAATGAGGCCTCTTGAAAATAAAAATAAGGAAAGTAAATGAGCTTTTTACAAACAACAGACCCAAAAATATATGAATTAGCACAAAAAGAGTTAAAAAGACAAAGTGAGCATCTTGAAATGATTGCAAGTGAAAATTTTACATACCCTGCTGTTATGGAAGCTATGGGAAGTGTATTTACAAATAAATATGCAGAAGGATATCCCAAAAAAAGATACTATGGCGGTTGTGAATATGCAGATCAAGTAGAACAACTTGCGATAGACAGAGCTTGTGAGCTTTTTGGATGTACCTATGCAAATGTACAGCCAAATTCCGGCAGCCAGGCAAATCAAGCTGTTTATCAAGCACTTTTAAAACCTTATGATAAAATACTTGGAATGGATTTAAGCCAAGGAGGACATCTTACGCACGGATCCAAAGTAAGCAGTTCCGGAAAAACATATTCTAGTTTCTTTTATGGAGTTGATAAAAATGGAAGAATTGACTATAATGAAGTCAGAAAAATAGCAAAAATCGTAAAGCCAAAGATCATAGTTTGTGGTGCAAGTGCCTATCCAAGAGAGATAAATTTTGAAAAATTTAGAGAAATTGCAGATGAAGTTGGAGCATATCTTTTTGGTGATGTCGCACACATAGCAGGTCTTATAGTGGCAAATGAGCATCCAAATCCATTTCCGCATTGCCATATCGTCACCACAACAACACACAAAACATTAAGAGGTCCAAGAGGAGGCTTAATCCTGACAAATGATGAAGAATTATCAAAGAAAATCAATAGTGCAATTTTTCCTGGTATTCAAGGCGGACCTTTGGTTCATGTGATTGCAGCTAAGGCTGTTGGATTTTTAGAAAATTTAAAACCATCTTGGAAAGAATACGCAAAACAGGTAAAAGCAAATACCAAAATTCTTTCTAATATTTTACTCAAAAGAGGGTATAATGTTGTAAGTGGAGGAACTGACAACCATCTTATACTAGTATCATTTTTAGATAAAAGCTTTAGTGGCAAGGATGCTGATATTGCACTTGGAAAAGCAGGTATAACAGTCAATAAGAACACAGTTCCAGGAGAGACAAGAAGTCCATTTGTAACCAGTGGTATCAGAGTAGGCTCAGCTGCACTTACAAGCAGGGGAATGAAAGAGAAAGAATTTGAAATTATAGCAAATAATATTGCTGATATTTTAGATGATATAGAAAATGAAGAGTTGCAAAAAAAGATAAAAAAAGAGTTAAAAGAGTTAGCAAGTAATTTCATAATATACGATAGAGCAACATATTAAGGATAGAATAAATGTATAATGTTGATATTAGTCTTATTAAGATGGTAACAAAATTTTATTTTGTAAAGTCTGATAAAATCATCAATAAAATCAGTTACAAAGGTAAAACTTTTTTTGATAAATTTGAAAAAATTGACAAGACTCTAACAAGATCAGTTATGAATGATCATGCTGATAAAAAGATTGTAGTGGCACACACACTAATAAGCGACAGAGATATTGTAGAAAATATTATATTTGACTATAATGGAAGAGACAGTGAAAGATTTTGGCATAGAGCACAACTTATGCTTAGAGAAGAAGGATATATAAATTTTACAGCATATAAAAGTAAAACACAAGGGCATCTTCATTTGTATGTACATAAAGGACATACAACACTTCAAGAAGCATATCAACTTGCAAAACTTTTATCGGCAAAATTACAACAAAAAATGCCAAAACAGTGGAAAATATTTCCCGATCCAAATATTCCAAGAGAATTTAATATATTGATATTACCCTACGAAGTATATAAAAAAGAGAGGGGTTCAGCTTGGTCAAAACATTTATAACTGATCACGAATATGATATAATGCATGGGGTTAGTTTTGTAAACCAAAGGAGAGATTATGGAAGAAAAAAATGAATTGAGCGATATAATGTTAGATAAAAATACAGATAAAACACCAAGAGTTAAAAAAATATTATTGGTTGCGATAATACTAATTGTTTTATTTTTGCTTATTTTGGTTGGTATGAAACTATTTAACAAACCTTCTGTAAAGAAAAATAATTTTAATATTGTACTCCCGCCTAAGCCGACTGCAAAAGTTCAGCCAAATAAAGCCAATAATGAACTTTTTAAGCAAGTTCCTATAATTGAAGAAAACAATACTCAAAAAAATAGTTTTAATGCCATGGTTGAAAAACTTAAAAAAAGAGAACAACAAAAACAAATACCACCTACTGAAAAAAAACTTGCTCCAACAGTAGCAAAAAAGCAAAATGCCCCTCCAAATAA
>WFMT01000069.1 GCA_015488975.1 Campylobacteraceae bacterium
ATGCTTTTAAATGACTTTACCTCTCAAATACTTTTAACAAGCGTTGTCATTTCTATGATATTTGCGCCATTTATCATAAAGAATATAAGGTTTTTAACGGATATTCTCATAAAAGAGCAATTGGAGCAAAATGAATACATAATCCATTCAACAACAATAAAAAACCATATAATAGTCTGTGGATACGGTAGCTTAGGAAAATTGATTTGTAAAAAGCTAAATGATAAAAAAATAAATTTTATTTTGATTGAACATGACATAAAGTTGATAAAAGAAGCTCTAAAATATGGCATTTTAGCAATTTTTGGAAATGCAGCAATGCCAAGTATCATCAAAGCAGCAAATGGAAAAGATGCAGTATCGGCAATAGTTGCCATTGATAATGAAGAAAAACTTCAAATTGTATGCGAAGCATTAAGAGAATATTCAAAAGAATTAAATATAGTAGTAAATGTAAAAGACACATTGAGTCAAGAGGCACTGAATGATAAAGTTGACCATATCCTTTTTGGCCCTGATTTAACTGCTTCCTCTCTCATAAAAGAAGCTTTAAGTTGTAGTACTTAATCCCAAAAATATATTTTGGATTCATAAGAGCAGTACCATTTGCAACTGATGCTATTGCAAATTTTGTGCGTATAAAAGAATTTGATAGAATTATCTTAAATATAAAAATAATTTGCAATTTCAACATATTCATGATATTATTTTGTTCAAAATGTTAAATTATAATCAAAAGGTCTCACTGTGTTTAAAAATTCAACTATAAAAAAACGACTTATAATCCTAAGCACCATTGCAATATCAACAATTTTTATATATGCAGTTTCTGTTTTTATATATCAGTATAATATTTATAAAAATTCAAAAAATACGATTAAAGTTGTAGAACTCTCTGTCAAACTTAGTAATGTTTTACATGAAATGCAAAAAGAAAGAGGTGCGAGTGCAGGGTATTTAAACTCAAAAGGTAAGGAATTTGGCAAAATACTATCAAAACAGATAAAAAATACAGATAAAAAACTTATAATTTTAAAAAGATATATTCAAGCCAATAACAATACATATAAAGAGTATACAAAAAGACATATGGATTTTAGCAAGCTTAAGCAAATAAGACAAAAAGTAAAAACTCTTTCAATAAGTACCAAAGATGAAGTAGGATTTTACACAAATCTTAATAAAGAAACTCTTGATATCATCGCCCATTTTTCTACTGTGCCAAAAAATACTCAAGTTAGAAATGAGATGAACTCAATGTTGCTCTTTATAGAAGCAAAAGAGAGAGCAGGCATCGAGAGAGCAGTGCTTTCTGGAGTCTTCGCGAGAAATTCGTTTACCCCATTTTTACATAACAGATTTATATCTGTCGTCTCTCAGCAAAAAGTTCTTTTAAATCTTTTTCAGACAACTGCAAGTAGCAATATCTTGGAATTTTATAAAAAAATCTCCAAAAATCCATCTTTTAAAGAAGTGCAGAGAATGAGAAAAACAGCAATGTCAAAAACAGAAAATTTTAACATAGATGCAAAATACTGGTTTAATACCATAACAACAAAGATAAACTTACTCAAAAAGACAGAAAACTTTTTAGATAAAAAACTTCTTGAATCTTCAGATAAAACTGCCAAAAATATTATGATAAGTATGCTTTTGATTTCTCTAATTTCGCTAATAATTCTATTTTTTATAGCTTTTATATCAAGAGGTATAGTGAAGTCAATTTTATTATCCATAGACAGGTTTAAAAAAGTTATAAGAGTAGTAAATACAGGTGATTTGTCCATAGTAGTTGACAGGAGAAAGCAAACAAGAAATGAGATGGATATTATAACAAGAGAGATGCATATACTTGTATGTACTATCAGAGACTTGATGCAGAGAATAAACACTTCTGTGGATAAAGCTGCCAAAGGTGATTTTTCAAAAGACTTAAGTGATGAAGGATTGCATGGAGATTTTGCTACTGCTATACATATGGTTCAAAACGGTATAAGAGCTATAAAAGAAGCAAATGAAAGACAAAAAGTTATCACTTTCAGTGCAAAAGTAAGATCAGTAGGTGATGTCGGACGAGGTCTCACTTTAATACAAGAGGAGACAGAAAATCTTATCAGAGATCTTGATACTATACTTGCAAGTTCTGAAGACACAAGCCAACAATCCACTAAAAGTTTAACTGTATTAGAGAAAATCTCAGAGAATATGCAAGAATTATCTGAGCAAATGAACGATACCAATACAAGTATACATGAATTAAATCAAATGAGTGGCAATATCACTTCTGTAGTTGATCTTATTAAAGATATAGCCGAACAGACAAACCTTCTCTCTTTAAATGCTGCCATAGAGGCCGCAAGGGCTGGAGAGCAAGGAAGAGGATTTGCGGTAGTTGCTGATGAGGTGAGAAAATTGGCAGAGAGAACACAAAAAGCCACCAGTGAAATAAATGTATCTATAAATAGCATAAAACAAGAAACAAATGATATAGTTTCAAAGTCAAACAGTATGATTGAGGTATCGAAAACTGTATCGAAAACTGTTGAAGCATACAAAAAAATAATGCACAAACTTGAGAAAAATTCAAAAAAAGCTTCTACTCTAACTGAGGATATGAAAAATCAACTCTTTCTTATCATGGTAAAAATTGATCATATAATTTATAAAGCAAATATTTATAATGCAATAGTTGCAGCTGATAAAAATGCTAACTTTACAGACAGCGAACACTGCAGATTTGGTCTTTGGTATCACAGCGAGGGTAGAGAAATGTTTGGAAAAGCCCCATCATATATCAAGATAGACAAGCCTCATCAAACTGTACACAACAAAGCTTTAGAGAATATGAATTTTATCAAAAAAGATGACAAAAGAGTGGAAAATGAAAATACGATAGTTTTAAACTTTAAAGAAATGGAAAAGGCAAGCTATGAGTTATATACTTTATTAGACGCTTTAAGAGATGAAATAAAAAAATCAGTCAATAATTCTTAAGCAAATCTTTTATAATAAAACTTTTTCTATGCAACTTTGAGTAGCCATAAAGCTTGATAGCTTCTATATGCTCCTTTGTACCATAACCTTTATGTTTTTGAAAGTTATATTGGGGATATTCTTGTGATATTTTCATCATATACTTGTCTCTGCTTACTTTTGCCAATATGCTCGCCGCACTAACTTCGGGTATTTTAGCATCAGCTTTTATCATCCATTCAACTCCGCTGACACCAAAGTTTGTATTGCCATCCATTAAAATCTTATAAGAAGAAAATTGATTTTTTATAGCTTCAATAGAGTTTTTAAGAGCTTTGCTTAAACCTATGTCATCTATAATTTGGTTGTTTGTAAAAACGATTTTATACAAAGAAGAAGCGGTTATAAGCTTATAAAGCTCTTCTCTTTTTTTTGGTGAGAGTTTTTTGGAGTCATTTAATCCATCTATTTTTTTACACAAAATAACCCCAGCTACTACAAGAGGTCCCGCAAGTGGACCCCTTCCTGCTTCATCTATGCCACAGAGCTTACTTTCTTCTGCTTCTGCTGCCGCCACTTCTGTTTCGCCTGTTTCTGTCATTGCTTCTTCCGCTACTTCTTCCATTTCTTTTGCCTCTTGAATTGCTAGATCTCTGGCTGCTGTTTTGAAACCTTTCCAAAAGTTTCTTTGCCTCTTTTTGAGAAAAACCTATATGTTCCGGTCCAGTTGCAGAATGTTTGGATAAAAGCAATGATATAGCTTTTAGAGCTATTTCGCTACTGTCTATCTCAATGCCAAGTGAAGAGATTATCTTACTCGCTTCACCTTTTATCTTTGCTTTTGATATCTCATTTGCCAATGAAATTAACTCTTTCTCTTTTAAGTCAAATGATGATGGGATACTCTCTAAAGAGATAGGTGCACCCATAGTTTTTTGAATTCTTAACAACTCTTTAAACTCCATCGGAGCTATCAAGGTTATAGCTTCACCTTTTTGCCCTGCTCTTCCGGTTCTGCCGACTCTATGCACATAACTTTCAGGGTCAAAAGGTATATGATAGTTTATAACATGGCTCACATCTTTGACATCAAGCCCACGAGCGGCAACATCAGTTGCTACAAGTATATTGATTTTAGAATTTCTAAAGTTTTTGATAACCTCATCTCTTGCTCTTTGATCCATATCACCATGAAGCCCTTTAGCACTATAACCTTTTGAGATAAGCGTATCAGCAAGCCTGTCGACTTCTATCTTCATTCTACAAAAAATTATAGCTTTTTTAGGGTTATTATGGTCTATAAGTCTTACAAGCGCATCGGTTCTTTCTCTCTCTTCTATAACATAATAGCTTTGATGTATATCTTTATTTGTCGCATCATTTTTATCTACTATACTGACTGTTTCCGGATGTTTTAGTATCTTATCGGCTAAAATTCGTATAGGTTTTGGCATTGTAGCTGAGCAAAGTATGGTTTGTCTGTCTTTTGGTAAATAAGAAAATATATCTTTTATATCTTCTAAAAAGCCCATATCAAGCATCTCATCAGCTTCATCTAAAACTACGATTTTGGGACTAAAGTCTCTTAGCTTGTTACCGCTTAGCAAATCTTTGAGTCTCCCAGGAGTCGCTACAACTACTTGAGCACCTTTTTCTATAAGTGAGATTTGTCTTGTGTAAGAGCTGCCGCCATAGACAGTTGCAGTTCTTATGCCCGCATATTTTCCAAGATTATATAACTCGTCAGCAACTTGTGAAGCAAGCTCTCTTGTTGGAGTTATAACCAAAAGTCCAGTACCTTTTTGATTTGCTATTTTATCCATAGAAGGAAGCCCAAAAGCTGCTGTTTTACCAGTACCCGTATTGGCTTGAGCGACTAAATCGCGCCCCTCTATGATGATAGGAATCGCACTTTTTTGAATGGGACTTGGGACTTTAAAACCGGCATTAGTAATACCTTTGTTTATCTCTGACCCAAAACCAAAATCTAAAAATTCACTTTTTATGGTTGAATTGTCTTGCATTGAAAATCTTTATATTAAATTTTAACTCAAACTTTGATAACTTTACAACGGATTGAGTTTGAGAAAAAACAGAATATCGATAAAGCAGCAGCTTGAATTAAGTGGGGGCATTATACCTTAAAATTATCAATAAAACAAGAGGGGTAAAATATAAACCTTATGCACTTGAATATATTATATACTTATGCTACTATTTCAAATAAGTTTTAAAAATGCGGGGGGCATGTGATCCTGGTGGACACCGCGGGCTTCAAACCCGTTTGTTCGTGCTGGTGTCAGTAGCGAAGGGAGGTTCGATTCCTCCGCCCTCTCGCCATACTAAAAACTGTAGTTGACAAAGACCCTTGTGTCATTATAATAATTTCCACCATTTGTATCATATACATCAACATAGATAATATCTAAAGATAATTTACTATTTATCGAATAGCTCGCAGAATAGTCAAATTCATGGGATTTTACATTTTCTCCTCTTAGTTGAAGATTATGGTAGCTTAACGAGAGACCCTTTGCCCCCACAGTTGTTGCATCCCATTCAAATCCAAGATTGAGAGTTTTTCCGTTTTTACCGGCATCAGGCAATATCAAAACTTCGGTATTTGTAAAAAATGGTGGCCCCATTCTAATATTATCTGCACTATTATTTGCTTTATTGTAAGCTCCGCTTAATGTGAGTCCAAGATTAGAAAGCCCTATACTTAAAATAGTTCCTACTATATTTGTAGAACTTGAATTTTGGTGACTCTGATTTGCATACTGTAGCCCCAAAGAATAATCTATACTTTTTATACTTGATCCAAAAACAGCTTCAAGATAACTGATATTTTTCAAGTCTCCATCTTTTTTTGTTTGTAGATTATAGTACCATCCGTTAAGAACCAAATTTTTTACACCCTCATAAGTAATTCCTAAAATTTGTATATTGTCTGTATGTATATTATCCTGTGAAATCTTTCGAAAAAATCTTGGAGAAACTCCTTCTACTCCAGCCATTTTTTGTACTTGTGCTAACATGATCGTAGTATCTTTTATATCTTTATTGATTAAAACTCCGGCTTCGTAGGTATTTGGTATCATGCCTATATCATCTGCATTGATAAATGGAGTATCTATCTCCTGTCTTCCTACCTTTACAGTGGTATTCTTAAAAATACCTTGTATATACGCTTCTCCAAGAATTGAGTAAGATTTCCTTTGGCCATCAAAAAATACAAATGGTGACAATCCGACTCCATCATGTTTTCCTACTTCATTTGTAGTATAAAAACTAACTTTTCCACTTATGCCTTTAACTGCCCCTGTTTGCAAGCTTAATTTACCGCCTAATGCACTGTTATAATAGTTTTTACCTCCCTGGTCTCTTTCCATTTGATAGCCATACCTTATGTATCCATCAACTTTAGCACTCTTAAATGCGTCATAAAGTGAATTTGCCTGCAATGAAACAAGTGTCGCTGCTGTAATAAGTAATATCTTTTTCATATTCTGCCTCTTATATTGAACTTAAATAATCAACTTATTTTCAATTATATAGTAAATTATCTAAATCCGATTATACGAGGGGTTTCTCCCTCGTATATCTGTTATTCTGCCACTTGTGGAAGTGACGGCGGAGGATTTGATGGCAATCTGTATCTTATGTATGAATGACCTGTTCCGATATGGCAAGCATTACATGCATTTACTGTTTTCGCATAAGCATTTTGAAATTTATTCCAATTCTCTGCTTTTGCCGCAGCCATTAAAGGATCAAGATATGTGTGTTCAAATGCTTTAAGCTCTGCTGCATGAGCTGGTCTTGTTATCTCGCCTACTTCTTGAATTTCAGGCATCTCTTTTATCTCATATTGCGCTAAGCCCCAGTTTGCATTTTTTGCTGCATAATAAGCTACCCAAAATCTATGAGAATACTCTATCATAACAGTACCCAACCCCGGTGTGATTTTGGCAATCTGACCTAAAGTCAAATGCTTATTGTGTTTAGTTGGAATTACCACTTTGCTCATATCTTTTGCATAAGCACCAACACTACAAACCATTGCTGCAATAGCAGCTGATAAAACTAATTTAAAAATTTTAGTTTTCATTTTAACTCCTTTAAAATTTATAAAGAAATTATAATACTATTTTATTTAATATTAAATTAAGTTTATATTAAATTTTATTAACTTTTGTCTTGATTTAAATTAAATTTTGTTAATATATATAAAATTTTTCATTAGGAGTTATTGTGAACATCCTTATAGTAGAAGATGATAAGAAAATAGCAAATTATTCCAAGCAGGGATTTGAAGAAGAAGGTTTTTTGGTTGATGTAACTTACAGCGGAGAGGATGGATTAAAATTGATAGAAAAAAATAGTTATGATGCTATTGTATTGGATTGGATGTTACCTGGTATCAGTGGTATAGAAGTATGTAAAAAGATCAGGGAATGCAAAATCATCACCCCTGTTATAATGCTTACCGCTAAAACAGATATTAGCGACAAAGTACTCGGATTAAACAGTGGAGCAGATGACTATGTTTTGAAACCTTTCTCTTTTGAGGAACTTTTAGCCAGAATTAATGCTCTTTCGAGGAGAGCTGCATATAAAAAAACCGATATTATACGGATAGATGACCTTGAAGTAGATACTCAAAAAAGAGAAGTTTTTCGAAAAAAGAAAAAGATAAATTTAACAGCAAAAGAGTATGAAATATTTGAACTGCTTATCAAAAACAGAGGCCATATAGTCAAAATAAAAAATATCATAAATGTACTTTGGGAAAACGATAACGATATAAGCAGTAATGTTGTCAATGTTTATATGCACCATTTACGACACAAGATAGATGAATCACATAAAAAAAAGCTTATTAAGACCATAAGAAAACACGGCTTCAAGATAGATACTTAAAATTCAACACTCACAGTGGTGCCAGCACCTTCCTTACTTTTTATATATATTCTCATTTTATGAATCTGGGCTATTTTCTGTACCATTGAAAGACCGAGTCCAAATCCATCACTTCTATCTTTTGTTAAAATATTTACCCTGAAAAATTTATCAAAAACTTTGTCTATATCATCTTTTGGAATGCCAAGACCTTCATCTTTAATGATAAATCTTGATTTTGTCAACGACATAGTTACCTTTTTTTCTTTAGGGGTAAATTTAATAGCATTGTCTATAAGATTTGAAAATAGTATTCTTAATAAAGTAGGTTCTCCTTGCATTTTCAATCGTTCTAAATCTTTTATATCCAATACAACACCTTTATGTTGTGCCATAACTATGAATTCTTCAAAAATTCCCAACAACAAAGCGTCCACCTCAACCGTTTCAAATTTATCTTTGATACTTGAATCTTCTATTTTTGTCAATAAAAGAAGGTCATTAACCATATCTTGCAATGAGATAATCTCTTTGTCTATAGCACTTAGTACTGTTTTATACTCTTTGACTTCTCTCTTTTTTTTAAGGGCTATTTCTGTTTGTAATCTTATAACAGTTAATGGAGTTTTTATCTGATGAGAAGCATCCTGGCTGAATTTTTTTATTTTATTATATGATTCGTTTAGTTTCGCAATCAATTCGTATCTAAATATCTCTAATGCCTTTATTGAAGCAATGGCGATAACCACTGCACAAAGTGCTCTGAAAAATTGTACCGGTATTTGAAAAATATTAAAAAAAGTATCCATATTTATAATATTGCCGGAAAAATATGCGATTTTAGGGACAATAGCGCCTGCCAAAACAGCATAAAAGATAAATGCCACACCAGAAATCTTAAAATACAGTTTCAATTTTTCTATATTATAACTTTTTTTTAGTGACCCTCCATAATTATAAAGACCAATCCCCAATATAAGTGAGCCCCAAAAGCCATAAGTAAAACGAATTGCGGCATTGGCACCATTAACTGTCGGATGTAAAAATATTAAAAATATTAAAAGAGTTGTTATTGAAATATATATAACAACAGGATTACATATTTTTTGTGCCATTACGCTTTCTTGCTTTAAATCTCTAAAACTTTTTCCAATAATAAATCTGGAAAATTCAAATAAATAGATATATGACAGCAAAAGCAAAAATAATTGCAAATAGCTTAAAAAACTACCTTTAAGTTCAGGATGAATATATAAAAATGAACCAATCCACTCCACAAAAGAATGAATTATGGCAAAAGTTCCAAGCAACCATATCTTACTTGCAAAGAAATACTCACTTTCTTTGGGTTTTGAGAAAAAAATAGATACTCCCAATACAAAAAATGATAATCCATACACAAAGAGTAGTACTTCCATACCTTCTTGTTTTAGAGAATATATATCCATTTTAACTCCAACTTAAACCGACAGATTAATTATACTAACCTTAACCTTAGGTTAGTATTAGTATAATATAAACAAAAGAGATAATTGTATGAAATTGTTAATAATCGAGGATGATAAGAATATACTTTCTTTTTTAGTAAGAGGTTTTACTGAAAGTGATTACAGCGTAGATAGTGCCGAAGATGGAGAAGAAGGCGAATACCTAATCACAATAAATAGTTATGATATACTTATAATAGACTGGATGCTGCCAAAAAAAAGTGGCGTAGATATCATCAAATCTATTAGAGCAAAAAAAATAAAAACTCCTGTGATAATGTTAACAGCTAAAGACAGTATTGATGATAAAGTATCTGGCCTTCAAGCAGGAGCAGATGACTATCTCTCAAAACCTTTTAGTTTCAAAGAGCTTGAGGCAAGAGTTGAAGCACTGTATCGTCGCCTTGTTGCCGATGGCAGTAATTTTATAAAATTTAAAGATATAGTTATCGATATAGAGAAAAAAATTGTTTTTAAAGATAATCAAAAAGTCATATTAAGTCAGAAAGAGTATGATTTTTTATTATTTTTGATAAAACACAAAAATTCTTTTGTAAATAAATTTATGATAGAAGAGGAATTATGGAATGATGAAGAATTTATAAATAGCAATGTTGTTGAAGTAACCGTACATAATATCAGAAAGAAGCTTGGTAAAAAATTGATAAAAAATTTTCGAGGGCTGGGGTACAAGATTGAATTACAGTAATTTGAGAAATAGAGTTTTAACTTGGTTTATGACGATAATTATCATCATATTGACAATATTCAGCTTTGCTCTTCACCACTACTTTAACAAAAGTATTAATGAAAGAATTAAAACAGAGCTTGATCATAAAGCAAGGAGCGTGCAAGACAAACTACTCTCTCATAAGCTTATTGCAGACAAAATGGTAAAAATTATACATGGTAAAAATGTGCCAAACTCTTTCAAAATAATCGATAAAGGCGAATACCTGAATGTAACTTATACTTTAAAAATTGATAAACCATTTAAGGGGGCTATTAGAATATTTAAAAATCATATTGATGATAAAGCAGAGGACTTAAGCGATACAATGCTATTTCTTGACCCTGCGTTTTTGGTGATACTTTTTATTTTTAGTTGGAAACTTGTCGATAAGATAGTGCTACCTATCAAAATGACAACAAAAATGGCCAATCACATCAATGTAAGTGATCTCTCAGAAATATCACAAATCCCCCTTCCAAAATATGATGATGAAATCAGGGAACTCATAATGTCATTTAATGGTATGATAAAAAGGCTTAAAACTGGAGTAGAAAATATAGATAAATTCAACGATAATGTCTCTCATGAATTAAAAACACCAATAACTGCAATCAAAGGAGAAATTGAAATTGCATTGATGAAAAAAAGAGACTTTAAGTACTATGAAAACACTCTTCAAGTCATATCTTTGGAGACAGAAAAAATAAACTCTATTATAAATGATCTATTGCTGCTTACAAAATATTCGAAAGAGAATATCTCATCAACCTTTAAAAATATAAATCTAAATAATATATTATTGGATATTATTGATGACTTTGATCATAAAGTAAAGAAAAAAGCATTAAAACTACATATTCAAAATTTTGAAAATATTACTCTAAGAGCAAATGAAACATTAGTGAAATCCCTGTTTTCAAATCTTTTGGATAATGCCATAAAATACACAAATGAAAATAAAAATATTTATTTATCATTGTCTAAAAGTAAGTTTATTATCAAAGATGAAGGTATAGGCATAGATAAGAATGACTTGTCAAAAATAACACAAAGGTTTTACAGGGTTGATAAATCAAGAAATAAGCAAATAGAGGGCTTTGGACTTGGGCTTTCTATAGTTAAAAACAGTGTATATCTGCAAAATTGGCGTATGAAAATATCATCTAATTTGCACGAGGGGACCGCAGTAGAGATATTTTTTTAATTTTCATTTCATTTTTATATGTAATAATTGCAAGAATTACAAACAGATAAAGGAACAAGATGAACAAAGCACTTTTTTTAGAAATCAATTCGTTTGCAGGACACAGCCATATTTTGGATTTATTCTTCATAGGTTGTGCAGAGTTTATGCCATATATTTTTATTTTAGCAGAAGTATATCTGTATTTTTTCGCCAACAGGAAAAATGAAGCTATTTTTGCATTCTATGCAACATTATTAGGGTTGTTTATAAACCAGCTAATAGGTTTGGTATATTTTCACAACCGTCCTTTTATGGATCACATAGGTACAGATCTTATACATCATTTGCCGGACAACTCTTTTCCTTCAGATCATACTACATTTTTATTTGCGATAGCTATAAGTTTACTTCTATACAAAAAAACCAGAGGCTGGGGGAAATTTTTAGTAATTTTGGCTTTTATAGGCTCAGTTGCAAGAATTTATGTTGGAGTTCATTATCCATTTGATATAATTGGTGCTATAATTACAGGAACAATAGGAGCTTTTGTGACTCTTCTTTTTAAAAGTAAATTGCAAAAAGCAAATGATTTGATTATAAACATAGAAGATAAAATTCTAAAGACAAAGAGATAACTCTCAACTTATCTTAAAAAAAGGAGTATGGTATGCCAAAGTGGGATTATAAAAAGATTGACTACGAAAGTATCGATGCCAAAGGGCTAAAGGATAATAAATTTTTATTTGATATTGTCTCAACTGCATCTTTTATAGAAATTACATCAAATGTTTATGAGAAAAATTTAGCAGAATTTTATAAAGAAGATGAAGAACTTACCAAGTGGCTCAGAAATACCTGGGAACCTGAGGAAATTCAACATGGAAAATCACTAAGAAAATATATAAAAACCATATGGAAAGATTTTGATTGGGATAAAGCTTATGAAAATTTTAAAAAAGAGTATGTACCTCTTTGTAAATTAGAGTATTTGCAAGAGAGTGAAGCCAGAGAAATGTTAGCAAGAATGGTTGTAGAAACGGGGACTTCAACTTTTTATAAAGCTTTATCAAAATATGCAAAAGATTTAAATGATCCTATTCTTGAACAATTATCTATAAATATATCAAAAGATGAGATATATCATTTTGAAATCTTTGAAGAAGCTTTCAAAAAATATTCTAAAAAAGAAAATATTTCAAAAGCTGATATTATTAAAATACTATACGCAAGACTCAAAGAAGCAAATAGTGAAGATGTAAAAATAGCGTTTAACAGCATAAATCCCGATGAGAAGTATGAAGAATTTAATAAAACGGTAAAGAAGTTTGCAAAAAAATACTATCCATACAATATGGCTATAAAAATGTTTATAAGGCCATTGGCATTAAACAGATTTGTAGAAAATGCAACAGCTGCCTCTTTACAACCTGCATTTAAAATATTGGGTATTTAAGGTTTGGATGAGTATAATACAATTTTTATAAAACTTTAGGCTTATTGTATGAATAGAACTACAAAATATATATTAAAAAAATTTATGGAGACTTTTAATCCCATATTTTTCTCACTTTTTTTTATAGTTTCTATTGTGTATTTTATTAAAATATCCCAAATTACAGCTATTGTCAAAATTACTTTTTTTGAAATAGGTGAATTGTATATATTTTTCCTTCCAAGAATTATATTATATACCTTTCCAGTAGTATTTTTTATAGCAATCGCCATATCTCTTTTAAAAATGTCAAAAGATAATGAAATTAATGTGATATTTTCGTTTGGATACTCTCCTAAGACATTAATGAAGATATTTTTAAATCTGTCCATGGTTGCAACCTTTTTTCTGCTTTTAAATTCAATAATTTTAATACCTCTTTCAATACAATTATATAAAAATTTTATAGATATTAAAAAAGCTGAAGCAAGTTTAAATATAAAAGCCATGGAATTTGGACAAAAAATATCAAACTGGGTAGTCTTTATCAACAAATCCAACAAAAAAAATAGTTTTTCAAATGTAATTTTATATTCAAAACAAAATAACAAAGAAAATTTTATACTAGCAAAAACAGCACATATTGACAATAAAAATCATAATTTAAAATTGATACTTCAAAATGGTAAAGCATTTGTAATAAAAAAAGGAAATATCAAACAGATTGATTATAAGCAAATGA
>WFMT01000070.1 GCA_015488975.1 Campylobacteraceae bacterium
ACTCCCGCTTAAAAATTCTTTAGCAGATTTCAATTCATATTCTGTAGCTCCATTTTTTATGAAATTTGCTATTATCTCTTTGACAGCTTTTACAGCTTGCTCTTTTGTGGTTACTTTTGTTTGCAGATATCCGCTAAAATCACTATAAGATTTATTTAAATTGACTCTTGCATAAACAGAATATGCCAAACCTTTCTTTACCCTTATGCCTTCCATAAGTCGACTTCCAAAACCGCTTGATCCCAATATAAAAGCTGCTACTTTAGCTTTATAAGCATCTTTGTCATTTACTTTCATATAAAAAGGACTTCCAAAATATATATAAGCTTGCTTTGTATCTTTTTTTATAACTTTTGTTTCTTGATTTGCATTTGCTTCATAAAAACCAACCTTTTTATACTCCCCTGCACTTAAAACAGATAAAACTTCTTTAGCATATTTTTTAGCATCTTTTATATCTATATCTCCGCCTATAACAATTATAGCTCTTCTTTGGACTATGTGTTTTTTTATAAAATCTTTTACATCATTTAGATTAAGTGCTTCAATGCTACTATTGTTTCCGATTGAGCTGTGAGCTAAAGGAGTGCCTTTGAATAACATTTCTTTAAGATTTAAACTTGCGATATAATCAAAATCATTTTCTTTTGAAGATAAATCCCCCAAAGTCATTGCTTTTACTTTTTGAAAACTCTGTTCACTAAGGTTTGGATCAGCCAAAAGAGCACTCAACTCTTTTGTTGCCAAAGGAAACTTTTCTTTTAAACTACTTATTTCACATACAAATGTTTCATTTCCATTGCTTATATTTAAATGAATAGCATTATCATCAAGTACTTCTGCAAATTTTGTTGATCCAAGCTTTTTTGTACCCTCATTTAGCATTTTTGCACTAAAACTGGCCAATCCATACTTTTGTCCATCTTGTATGCTACCTGAATTTCTAAATATAACTTGCATAGAAATTACGGGCAAAGAACTGTCTCTTTCAAAAATCATAGGCACTTTTATGCCATTTACTTCTATCTCTTTTACTGTAGCACTCATTAAATATCCTTGTATCAAAAATATACTTATTACTAAAAATTTGAAAAATCTCATTTGAAAACCTCCAGTATGTTGTAAGCTGTATCCCTTTTTGCAGGAATTGCACCTATGTCTCTTATAAGCTTTATCATTTCACTTTGATTCATTTTATTGGCTACTCCAGCGGCCGAGACTACATTTTCCTCCATCATAGTGCTTCCCAAATCATTTGCACCAAAAAGCAAGGCAAGTTGCCCAATGTAGCTTCCTTGCGTTACCCATGAGCTTTGGATATTTTGAAAATTATCAAGATAGAGTCTGCTTATAGCTAATAATCTAAGGTATTTGTTTGCAGATGCACGAAATTTTACGATGTCTTCTTTTTGAAGTTTTGTAAAATTGGGTTGAAAACTCCACATGATAAAAGCCCTAAATCCTCCTGTTTCATCTTGAAGTTCTCTTATCCTTCTAAAATGCTCCACTATATCCTCAGGCTCATCAACTGAACCGAACATCATAGTTGCAGTCGTTTTCATACCTATCTTGTGAGCTTGTCTGTGGACATCTATCCATTCATCACTTGAGAGTTTTTTAGGAGCTATAACGGCTCTTACCCTGTCGCTTAATACTTCCGCGCCGGCTCCTGGCATAGAAAAAAGTCCTTTTTTATAAAGCCTCTGAAGTACTTCTTTGTATGAGATTTTAGAGATTTTGGCGATATAGTCTATCTCAACGGCAGAAAAACCATGTATCGTGATAGTCGGGTAATTTGTACTTATCCACTCAACCAAATCTTCATACCACTCTATCTTAAGTTTAGGATGAACTCCACCTTGAAAAAGGATTTGGGTACCACCGATGGCTAAAAGCTCTTCTATCTTTTCACCTATTTCTTCGTAAGTGAGTATATAAGCTTCTTTATCTTTTGCATGTCGATAAAAAGCACAAAACCCACAATCAACCCAGCAAACATTGGTGTAGTTTATATTTCTGTCAACTATAAAAGAGACGATTCCCTCAGGGTGCAACTCTTGTTTTTTTTTCGTAGCCATTTCGCCCAAATCTTTCAAATTTGCATATTTTATAAGATTTAAAGCTTCTTTATCAGTTAATCTATTATTCATCTATTTTAGTGTAACCTTTCAAAGTTAAAAACTTAGTATTTTATATAATTATACTTGAAAATTTGTTAAGAGGCGATAAATGAAGCAGACTGTTTTGATAATTTTATTTTTAATGTTTATGGTTGTTTTGTTTGAAGTGATCTTGCAAAGATTTTTTGGATGAGACAAAAGGAAAAATTAGGCTATATTTATGCGATAGGGGCATTTACATTTTGGGGGTTGGTTCCTATATATTTTAAAATGGTTTCTCATATCTCAGCTTTTGAAGTTCTTGCAAACAGGATCATCTGGTCAGTCGTTTTTTTGGCAGTTTTACTGATAATAACAAAACAAAGCAAATATCTAAAAAATATATTCCAAAACAAAAAACAGTTAAAAATGCTCTTTTTATCTTCATCTTTGGTTACAACAAACTGGCTTATTTTTATCATTGCTATCAATACAAACCAAATAGTAGAAGCAAGTTTTGGATACTTTATAAATCCACTTGTAAATATACTTTTGGCATATATATTTTTGAAAGAAAAGCTAAATAAAGCTCAAAGTTTTGCAGTAGTACTCGCACTTTTTGCAGTTATATACCAAATATTTACTTTAAAATCTTTCCCTTTTATCTCCTTGGCTTTGGCATTTTCATTTGCATTTTATGGTCTTGTAAGAAAAAAGGTAGATCTTGTTGCAATGCCCGGGCTTTTTATAGAAACACTTCTTATGTCGCCATTTGCTCTTTTTTATATGTTTTATCTCTCAAATACAAATCAGAGTCACTTGCATATTGCATTTGACCATACAACTTTACTCCTTGTTTTTGCGGGATTTATCACAGTTGTTCCTCTTGCATGGTTTAATGCTGCAGCTACAAAAATACCTTACTCTACTCTTGGTTTTATACAGTATATCGGGCCGACATTATCTTTTTTGTTAGCTATTTATCTATATCACGAACCTTTTGATGCAAATAAATCTATATCTTTTGTATTTATTTGGATAGGACTTTTTATATATACTGTCGATTCCTTATATAAACATAAAAAAGTCTCAATTAAGTAAAGTAATTACATTATTATGATACAATA
>WFMT01000071.1 GCA_015488975.1 Campylobacteraceae bacterium
GTACCTTTGATAGGAATGTTTGTTCATGTACTTTATGACTGGGGCAAAGAAAAAGGTATGGCAATGAACGAGGGAAAAGATACAACTTCCAATAATACTCCTGCACTAATGTGGCTTGTTTCAAATGGTTTTGGTAACTTTTTGGGAGCTGGTGTCTGGGGATTTTTCCACACACTTCCGCAAGTAAATATCTATACTCACGGAACTCAATTCACAGCTGCGCACGGTCATCTTGCTTTCTTTGGAGCTTATGCAACTATATTAATCGCAATGTTTTATATAGGAGTTCAAGGTAAGCATGGTATCAAAAAACTCAGATCCACATTTGCATCAAATATGGCAATATTTCTTTTAACATTTGGAATGCTTGGAATGACTGTAGCATTAACTATCGCCGGATATGAGCAAGTGCTTATCGCAAGAGCCCAACTCGGTGCTACCTGGAATGCATTCTTTTTAGCTCAAAATCAGCAATGGTTTGCACAAGCTATGGATTGGAGATTTTTTATGGGTATTGTAATGACAGTCGGATTTGTTTATCTTGTTAAGGATTTATTGACAATTGCCAAAAATCCTAAAAATGTTTACTAAAAGGAGACTATATGTATCACGCAATGTTTGAACCGTTTACAGATGTAGATTGGAGTTTTTTTGGTTGGCTAAATGAAGGTCCTTTGACTTTAAGCCTTTTTTTACATACTATTATCGTTCTTCCAATGTTTTGGATTTATTTCCAAGAAAAAAAGAGATTGGAAAACGAAAATCAGTAAATAATATTGGGTAGGGAATATAAAATTTAAGGAGGAAACATGAAGTTAGTAAAGACGATTAGCATTGCTATAAGTTCGGTAGCAATAGTTGGGTTTATACAAGCCAATGCATCGGGCATGAATTATGCTAAAGTATATAAACAGCAGTGTCAAGGTTGCCACGGTGCAATGCATCAAGGAGGAGTTGGAGCAAATCTTAAACCAAAGGCATTAAAAAGAGCAAATGCTCAAATGTTAGCTGAGACAATACTCTATGGTAGAGCTGGAACTGCGATGCCGGCGTGGAAAAGTATATTTACAAAAAATGATGCTGCAGGTATGGTTAGTTGGCTTGTAGATTGGAAAAATACAGTTAAGCTTAAACTGTCTCTTAAAGATGTCAAAAAAACTTGGAAGAAATTGGCCAATAGGGTAGAATTATATAAAAAATATCCAAAACCAGTTGATGTAAAAAGTGTAAAAGATATCACAATAGCAGTAGAAAGAGATGCATCCTTAATAGATTTTATTGATGGAACAACTGGAAAAATTTTAAGTAGGCATAAAGCAGGATATGCTATCCATATTGCTGAAACAAATAAAAGAATTCCAAGATATGCTTATTGTATAAGTAGATCAGGAATACTCACAATGTTTGATTTAAATGCTCCGGGTCAGCCGGCACTTGCTAGTGTTCATGTTGGAGAAAGTAGTCGTGGTATAGCAGCTAGCCCTGATGGAAGATATGTAATGGTAGGGAATTATAACCCAGGTGGTGCAATTTTACTTGATGCTATGACACTAGAGCCTTTAAAAGTGTATCCTACTTCAAGTGTAATAAATACTCAAGGGAATATTGGGCCAAGTAGAGTTGCTTATATAGCTCAGACACCATATAGACCATATTTTACTTTTGCATTAAAAGATGGTGGACATGTTTATGTTGTTGATTATTCAAAACCTGGTTTTCCAATCATAGCTGATATTCCCAATATAGGTAAAATACTACATGATGCTTTTGAAAACGAAGGAGTTGATGAAGGTAGATTTGTTTATGTTGCATCTCAAGGAAGTAACTTAATGGGCGTAATAGATCTTAAAACATTAAAACTCGCTGCTAAGATTTATACAGGTCCTGGCACCAAACCACACCCTGGTCCTGGAGCTTCTTGGTACAATAAAAAATATGGTCAGCTTGAAGCTACAAACAGTATGAATACAGGTGATGTTGTAATATGGAATAAAGATAATGAAGTTGTAAAAAATGTTATAACAGCAGGAGGCGGTTTATTTGTAAATACAGGCGAAAATACTCCATACATTTGGTCTGATTGTGTCCTTGGCGGCCCGCATAATTACAATAAATTGTATCTTATAAATAAACAGACTTTAAAAGTTGATAGAATTATTGAAGTTGGAAAGAAAAAAGGACATCTTATAGATGCACATACAGGAAAGGTTCTTCAAACCTGGGATGCAACTCAGTATAAAACTGTCAAGCATAAGGAGATTAAGTCTAAAATTTCTAATGAATATATAGTACCTTATACTGCCAAGCATGGTGTAAGAGTTGCTAAACCTGTGCAACCGAGACTTCTTCATGCGGAACCTGCAAACTTTGGTAAATGGATGACGATAAGTGAATGGACAACAGGTCGTATAGGTATATATAATGCAAAAACTGGTAAATTTATAAAGTATATTTACAATCTTACAACACCAACTTTTACATATTCAATCTCTCATAGAGAAAAAGTTCCTGGTGCTTAGGATATATTACCTGCCATTTTTGGCAGGTAATATCTTATCTTATTGGTAAGTAGATGAGAATAATTTTTTTTGTTTCTCTAATATTTTCATTGGGATATTCAGTATATCTTTCAAATAAATCTTGTAAAGAGTGTCATAAAAAAATTTATAAAGAGTACCAATACTCTTACCACTCAAAGGGTTATTTCAATGATATACTACACCGAAAAATTGCAGATAAAATAAGTACAAAAAAATATGACTGTGCTATTTGCCATATGCCAGCGGCAAATAATATAAAAGATATTATAGATGGAGTAGATAGACCAAATAGCGCAAATGTAACTAATAGTGATGCTGTGTCTTGTTTTTTTTGTCATGAAATAGCTTATGTTAAAAAATCACATAAATTTAATATAAATATTTTAACCAAACAAGCCAGCGGTTACAAACCAAGCCTATATGGTAATTTGAAAAACCCCGCCAATAATGCGAAACACTTCTCTTTAAATAATCCTTTGTATGAAAATAATGTTTGCAAAGGATGCCATTCACATAAGAGAAATGAAAACAACTTACTTATTTTTAGGGCTATGAAAGCTAATCAAACTTCAAAAGAGTGCATAAAATGTCATATGCCTTATATTCAAGGTGGCAATGAGGATATAAATGAAAAGGCAAGAAAAGTACATAGAAGTCACTATTTTAATGGTATTTACAGTGATGACATGAGAAAGAAAAGTGTTAATTTAAAACTTACTTTTAAGAAAAAGTATCATATAATTATAACTTTAAAAAATAAAATGGGTCATCCTCTTATAATACAATCAGCAAGAGAAATGTTTTTGAGAGTATTAATAAAAAGGGGAGATAAAATTGTTTGGAGTAATAAAAAAGATAAAAATTCATATTTTAAATATGATTATCTAAAAGGAAAAAATGATATCGTTATCCCTTATACCGCAACTTCATATAAGTGGTATAATAATTTAGGAGCAAGAAAAAGCAAAGTTTATAATTATTATATAAAAGATTTGAAAAAGGGTGATAAGGTAGATATATCTTTTTATATTATTATTGCCAGAAAAAAGTGTTTAGATGATATAGGATTAGCTAATAATGGTTTAGACAGACCACTTTTGGCTAAAAAAATAGTAAAAATTGTACAGTAAAGGCATAACAATGAGAAAAACAATAATATTTTTAATATTTTTTTCAGCGTACTTGGTGGCAAGTGACAATATGGCTATAAAAGTTTTTCAAGGGTACTGCTGGGGATGTCATCATCAAACAGCACAAGCCTTTGGACCTTCTTTTAGAAGCATTGCAAACAAAAGAACAAAAGGTGAGATAATCGCTCAGATAAGAGACCCTAAAGATACTTACAAAATGTTGGGGTATAAGATAAATTCAATGCCTGCATTCAATGATTTAAACAATACACAATTAAATGCAATCGTTACATATATATTAAGTTTTAAGGATAAAAAATGAAAAAGACAATAATAGTTTTATTGATTTTAATAGTTTCAGTTTTAAATGCAAGAGATAAAATATTTGTCGTAGAGAGAGAAAACTCAACTCTTGCTGTAATCGATCATCATCTTTTAGTAGATGAGATAAAACATATGCATAATTTTAACCATGCCGTTGTTAAATTTAAAGGAAAAGATGGTTATGTTATAACAAGAGATGGATATATAATCAAATTTAATCCCATTAAAGATGTGATAGAAAAAGAGTACAGAACTAGTCCGAGTGCGATTGGATTTATAATAGGCAGGAACTTTGTTGCTGTTGCAAATTACGGTAGCAAAACAGTGGAAGTGGTAAGTAGAAATTTAGTACCGATTCAAAGTATAAAAACAAACAGTAGAAATGTAGGTATCAAATTATATAAAAATTATCTTATTTTTGAATGTATGGATACGGATGAAATATGGGTTATGAAAAATATACAACCAAAAGCTAAAAAACCTCATTTTGTAATCTATAAAAAATTTAAAAATGTAGGAAAAGTCCCTTTTGATGCTCTAATAGATAAAAACCTTTATGTGTCAGGATTTTTTAATTCACCTTTTATAGGTGTATTAAACTTAAATACTATGAAATACGAAACTATACCATTAAATTTGGGAAAAAGAGATAGAGTGCTGAAAGTACCTCATTTTGGGTTTTGGAGTGTTTCAAAAGGATACTTTTTTATTCCTGCTGTTGGGGCTAGAAAAGTTTTTGTATTTACTCATAAGTTTAAGCTTGTAAAAGCTATAAATGTTATAGGCAATCCGGTTTTTACCTCTTTAAGTCCAAATAAAAAGTATCTCGCAGTTACTTTTAGCGGTAAAGATTTTCCAAGAGTCCAGATAATTGATACAAAAACTTTAAAAATTATAAAAAATTTTAAATTTAAAGGTATGGTTTTGCATGTAAGATGGTCAACTAATGGTAAATATTTATATGTTTCAGTTAATGGTGCTAATGAAGTACTGGGTATAAACACACATGGTTGGTGGAAAAACTTCTCATGGCCTGTACCTAGATCATCAGGAATTTTTATATATAAAACTGGAAATTGATTATGTTAAGAATATCTAACCTTATTGATTCTGCTATTAATGATAAAAAAGAGAGAGTTCTTGATGGCAATATAATAATATGGAATTTTACAAATCGCTGTAATCTTTCATGCCATCATTGCTACTCTTATGCAGACCCAAGCTCAAAAGATTTTTTAACTACTGAATTTATTCTTGATTCTATTAAAGATTTAAAAAAAGCAAATGTAAAATTTGTTATTTTCAGTGGCGGTGAGCCACTTATAAGAAAAGATATCTTTGAAATTGCCGATGCTATGAGAGAAGAGGGGATAATTACATACCTTTCTACAAATGGTCTTTATGTAAATGAAAAAAATGTTAAAGATATTATAGATAAATTTAATTATATAGGAATAAGTATAGATGGAATTGAGAAAGTCCACGATAAGTTTAGAGGTTTAGAAGGAGCTTACAAAAAAAGTATAGCTGCTATAAAATTGATACAACAAAACGGAGGTAATGCAGGTATTAGGTTTACTATGACAAAAGAGACTGAAGATAGTTTTTATGATATATTTAAGCTTGCTGAAGATATTGGTGTTGACAAACTATATCTTTCTCACCTTGTTTATTCAGGAAGAGGACTCGAAAATTTAAAAATTGACATAAGTAAAGAAAAAAGATTGGAATTTGTTAATTTTATAATAGATAAAGCTATGCAGTATCAGCGCGATAATGTCAATATAGATATAGTCACAGGCAACATGGAAATGGATGCGATAATATTGCTTGAGAAATTCTCAAAAATTTACCCTGAATTAGAAAATAAAATGCTCAAAAAACTCAGAGACTGGGGCGGTAACAGTGCCGGAAAAAGGCTGGGTAATATTGATTTTATTGGTCTTGTCAAACCAGATCCTTTTTTCCCTTTTACAATAGGAGATATGAATGAAGAGAGTTTTGATAAGATTTGGCTCAATAAAGATAATGATATACTAAGAAGGCTTAGAAAAAATCCAAGAAGCATTAGTGGAAAATGTGCAAATTGTAATGTTATAGATATATGTAATGGTGGTAGCAGAAGCAGAGCTTATGCACTACATAATGATTTGTGGGCAGAAGATCCCTCTTGTTATCTAAATGATTCCCAAAGAGGGGTTAAATAATGGGTATAGCATATTTGACTGGATCGGGACCTGGTGATCTTGAACTTTTAACACTCAAGGCAAATAAAATAGTGCAAGAAGCTGATGTTATTATATATGACAGACTTGCAAATCCTGATATATTAAAAAAAGCAAAAAGTGGATGTAAATTTATTTATGTTGGTAAAGAAGATGGAAAGCATATTATACCTCAAGAAGAAATTAATGAAATAATATATAAAAATACTATTGAAAATGATATTGTAGTAAGATTAAAAGGCGGAGATCCTTTTGTTTTTGGAAGAGGAGGCGAAGAGGGAAAATATTTACATGACAGGGGCATTGACTTTGAAGTGATACCTGGAGTTACTTCTGCAATAAGTGTACCTGCATACGCAGGTATACCAGTGACTCACAGAGGAGTGGCAGTTTCATTTAAAGTTATAACCGGACATGAAGCACCAGGAAAAGAGCATTCGCAAATTGATTGGGATTCGCTAAAAGGTGATGGCACAATTATATTCCTGATGGGTTTGCATAATTTGTCCAAAATAAGTAGAAAATTAATACAAATAGGAAAACCGAAAGATTTTCCTATTGCAGTTATAAGCAAAGGTACGACCAAAGAGCAAAAAGTTGTAGTGTCTACATTGGAAAATATAGTCAAAGAATCAAAAGGTTTAAAAACACCTGCACTCATAATAGTAGGTAATGTTGTTAAATTGAGAAAAGATTTAGATTGGTTCAAATCCCAAAAAAAGAGTGAACAAAATTAATTTGTTTTCTATTTTTTAAATTCAATGTTTTAATGGTCTGATTTTTATCATTATTTATAGATAAAACAGACCCTGTCAACTTAAGATGTTTTCTACCCCACTGTCTTTCAAGCTGGTCAAGCCTTTTAAAAACTATCTCATTACTTGGTTTTTCTCTAGTCTTGGTTTTCTCATGTATTATAGTCAGACCTCCTAATCTTTTCTCGAGCCTATAAGGAATATAAGCAGATAAAGCATCCATAACTACTTTATTTTTTGTTTTTGGCATAGCATTTTTAAATGCTATGAAACTTAAAAATATAAATACAAATATTAAACCTATAAACATCTTTCTACTCATTGTTTTTTCCTTTTTTTATCAAAAAAAAGTCTTGCTTTTTCATCTAAATATTTCATCCTTAAAGCTCCTTTTGGAAGTTTTTTCCTATAATTTTTCATATTGACTAAAAAGTTCTCAATACCATTAGGTAAAATTTGTTCTATATGCTTTCTTAAGTACTTGGCAACAGCTGGTGAAGAGCCGGAGGTGGAAACAGATATAGTCAAATCACCTTTTTTTATGTACGAAGGAAAAATAAAATCACAATAATCAACTGAGTCAACAGCATTACATAAAATATGCTTTTTTGACGCTTCTGTAAAAATATCTTTTTGTATATTTACTTCATCTATTGCAATTATTACTATATCATAGCCATCTATATTATTTTTTTCATATTTTTTTTCAGTGGTAGATAAATTATTCTTAAATGCAATTGTTTTGATTTCATCACTAATTTTTGTTGCTATTATTGATATATTTTTAGTAAAATCAAGTAAGTGCACGAGTTTATCTTTTGCAATCTTTCCACCTCCTACAATAAGAACTTTTTTATTATCAATTTTAATATATGCAGGAAAATAATTCATTTACAACTCTTTTTTGATTTGACATATTATAACATATTTTTATTTATTAAACTTTGATATTAATCAATGATTTAATTTTGAAATTTATATATAATCAATATAAAAGATATGGCTATCGGCTAAAAAAGGAGTTTTGTGGATGAAGAGTGTTATTGTTCCGATATTTATAGTATTGATTATCCTGATAACAATAATCTTCATGCCTGTTTTTTTGCCAAAAAGAGATCTAAAAAAGTTTACAGATAATCAATTAAGACAAACAGCACTATCAAGAAATATGCTACCTGTACCAAAAACTTATAATAAATTATTAAAATTGGTAAATACAAAAGATAATCCAATGACAAAAGACAAGGTATTACTTGGAAAAAAACTTTTTAATGATACGATATTGTCAAAGGATAACACAATTAGCTGTGCATTTTGCCATATATTAAAAAATGGAGGTGCTAATAACCTTCCAACTGCAATAGGATACAAAGGAAGAGCTAATCCCTTTCATTTAAATACGCCGACTGTTTTAAATGCTGCATTGGCTAAAGAATTAGACTGGGATGGAAGTGCAAAAACTTTAGAAATTCAGGCAAGTGGTCCATTGCAGGCACATTTTGAAATGAATTCAACACCTAAAAAAATAGTACAAAAACTAAAAAATAATCCATATTACTCAAAAGAATTTAAAAAGGTTTTTACAGGAGGGGTTAGTTTTGAAAATGTAAAAAAGGCAATAGGAGCTTATGAGAGAACTCTTCTAACTAGAGGGTCTTATGATAGATTTTTAGAAGGAGACAATAATGCAATAAGCCAAAAAGCAAAAAAAGGATTTGCTCTTTTTATAAATTTGGGTTGCAAAGGTTGTCATACGGGGATGAGTGTAGGTGGTCAAAGTTTACAAAAATTTCCTTTAAGACAGTGTGCTACCATATATGAGACTGACTGTATGTCAGGCAACAGAATATTTCCATTTAAAAATATTGGTGGCTTTTTGGGTAAAGATAATATGCAACTTTTTCGTGTTCCAATACTGAGAAATATTGCCAGGACGGCACCTTACTTCCATAATGGTGCAGTAAAAAAATTAAGCAAAGCAGTAAAAATAATGGCTATTCATCAAATAGGTGTCAATCTTTCAAAAATTCAAATTAGTGAGATAGTGGCATTTTTAAAAACATTAAATGGTAAAATAGTTGACTATAATATAACTTCAAAGGAATAAAATGAGAAATCAAGTGCTATATGAATTACAAAAAAATTTTCCACTTGTTCAAAGACCATTTGAACAAATTGCAAAAAAACTAAATATGGATGAAGATGAAGTGATAAAAATTGTACAAGAAGAGAAAGAAAATAAGACCATAAGACAAACATCTGCTATTTTTGATACAAGAAGATTGGGATATAGTTCATCATTGGTAGCTTTTAAAGTTAATAGCAGTGAGATTGAAGATGCAGTTAAAATATTAAATTCTCACCCTGGAATATCACATAATTATGAAAGAAATCATGACTTTAATATCTGGTTTACCCTTGCTGTCTCCCCCGAAAGCTCTTTTGGTTTGGAAGGAACTGTAAAATTGTTGGCAAGGTTATGTAATGCAATAGAGTATATAACGCTTCCTACATTAAAACTTTTTAAAATTTCAGTTAAACTTGATACGACAGGTAAAGCTGCAAAAAAAGAAAAAATTGAAAAGAAAAAATTTATAGAATTAGAGCTAAATGAACTCCATAAAAAAGTTATAAAATATTCACAAGAAGATATAAAGATAAAAAAAGAGCCTTTTAAGGATATGATTGATAAAATTGGTATTAATTATGAAACTTTTTTTAAAACTTTAGATGAACTTAAAAAATGTGGTGCAATGAGAAGATTTGCTACTATCTTAAATCACAGGAAAGCAGGTTTTAATGCCAACGCCATGGTTGTTTGGGATATAGATGAAGAAAAAGCTGAAGAAATGGGTGAAAAAATGGCAACTTTCAGTGCTGTTAGCCACTGTTATTTAAGACCAAAATATAAAAATTGGCCTTACAATATATTTTCTATGGTACATGGTAAAACAAAAAAAGAGACAAATTTAATGGTTAGAGATATAGAAAAAGAAGTAGAATATAATTCTAATCAATATCTTTATTCTTCAAGAGAATTTAAAAAAGTAAGAGTAAAATACTATACTGATGATACGATAAAATGGGAAGATAAATATAAATAGCTGATCTTATATACTTTTTTCTCGAAAAGTTCTACTTTTCGTAAGTTTTGAGAAGGTTGTAGAGACTTTAGTCCATACTGCTATAATAAGATTTGCTCATTATGGTGTATAAGGTTAGTTGTAATTTTGGAATTTAAAGGAGATTTTATATGAAAGAATTTTTTGAGTTAGAGATAGGATACATTATAATTGCACTATTTTTTCTTGTGGTAACTGCTATCGTCACAACAAGAAGTTTTATGCCAGAAGGAGCATTTAAAAAAGGTATGATTGCAGTTGGAATCATTGTTGTAGCATTCATTTTATTTCATTATTATACTACTGTAAGCAGGATGGAAATGATTGCAAAAGAGTTTAACAGCGGCAAAACAATACTATGTGAAAATAGAGAAATGTTAAATGGCCCTAATGCAATCATTATTTTAAAAAAAGCTGGTTGGAGCTTAAAAAACGGCATATTTACTAATCCTGAGTTTCACAGAGATTTTTATAGTGCAAGGTGTGCAATAGATTTAAAATGATTGATCCAAAAATAAAAAAGAATCTAAAAAAAATTGAAATTTTTGATTGCTTAAATGAAGATGAATTCGATTTATTGGCATCTATTTCCAAATTGAAAACATATAGTTCACAAAATACTATTTTTTATGAGAAGGAAAAACTTGACTTTATATATTTTTTGATAAATGGTGAAGTTAAGTTATATAAAATTGATAGATTTAATAGTGAAGTATTTTTAAATAAATTAGAAAAAAATTCTTTTATATATACTGTATCAAATATGTGTGGAGATAGCGAATATGGAGCCTTTTATAGCGTGGAGGCATTAAGTGATTGTGAAGTATTACTAATAGATGTAAAAAAATTTAAGTCTCTTTTTTTGACAAAATATGAAATTCTAATGAGAATTTTAGAAGAATCATACAAATCTATATTGCAATTACAATATATTTTAAATAGAGACATAGTATTTGACGCAATGGCAAAAGTTGCATATATGCTCTCAAATGACTTAGACGCATTTAATAAAATGAAAAAGCATGAAATTGCATATTATCTACATATTCAGCCAGAAACACTCTCTAGAATCTTAAAAAAATTAAGCAGAAATGAGTTTATAAAATCAGAAAACGGTAAAATTATTATCTGCAATCTTGATAAATTAAAAAAAATATATGAATAGGACTTATGTAAAATGTTAAATAAAATAAGCAGTAAAATAAATTTTATAGGTGGGGCATTATCATTTGTTGTAATTATGAATGTTATCCTGACGATATACTTAACTAGAAAGCAAGAAGGTGATTCTTATATCATAAATATAGCCGGACGCCAGAGAATGTTATCTCAAAAGATAACAAAAGAAGTATTTTATACAAAAAGTACCGGGAGTTTTAATTTTGAAACCTTAAACAGTGATATGAAAATTTTTCAAAAGAATTTGTATATATTGATTAATGGAAACAAAAAATTAAATGTTTATAAGCCCCCAAATAAAGAAATTCAAGATAAGCTAAAACAAGTTTTAAATATCTGGGTGCCTTTTCAAGGTAAAATCAAAAAACTTGAACAATATACAAATGATATTAAAAAAAGTAAAGAAATCATGATGGATAAATTTAATGAAATTTTAAAGATTTCAGATAAGGTAGTAAAAGCTATGGTAGATTATAATTTACCGGGTAGTTATATTGATCTTTCCGGTAGACAAAGAATGTTATCTCAACGAATGGGGCTTTATTTTATAAGATATCTTAACACTTCAAATCAAAATGATTTTTATATATATAGTAAATCAATGAAACTTTATAATAATACGATAATTAAATTTGCAAATAACAATAAAATAAAAAGCAACAAAAATTTATATAAAATAGTTTCATTAAATTATAAATATTGGAAAAATTTTCAAATTTATATAAAAAACTTGATGGAAAAAGAAAATAAAATACAAAATACTATCAAATATATTCATGAAAACAATATAAAGCTTTTAAAAAATATGAATGATGCGGTTTGGCTATACACAAGTTATAGTGAATCAAAAAATAACTTTATTAAGAATTTCTTGTATATTTCCGGTGTATTAGCATTGTTAATTATTTTATATACTTATATGATTGCAAAAAATTTAGAAAAACATGTCTTAAACTTTGTAAGTAGAGCAAAAGAATTATCAAACAAAGACCCAATATCTGAAAATGGTGAATTAACCATAGATTTTTGTGGTGAAGATGAATTAAAAGAAGTATCAACACATATTAATAAATTTGCCAATAAAGTAAAAAATGCTTATAATTATTCTAATGAAGCTTTAAAAAGAGCTGAATTAGCAGCAAAGGAATTGCAAATAATCGCTGATGATATTGAAATGGCAATAGATGATTCTGGTGTAAAAGATAAGAAAAATTTTGGTAAAAATATTGATGCAACTGAAGATATAGCCATAGAATCAGCCGAAAGTTTACTTCATGTTTCCAAGATGATTAAAAGGTTAAAAGAGAATCTTTCTGATATTTTGGACTCATACTCAAAATAATCATAAATTTATAATTTAACTTCTTGACTTAAGTCATAGGTTTTTGAATTCTTATAATGATAGAATTACTTCATATCATTTTATAAGGAGAGAATATGGCACTTTCAAGAAGAGATTTTCTTAAAAGTTCGGCCGCAGCAAGTGCTGCCGCAGCTATTGGGATGAGTATTCCAAGCGATGTAGAAGCTGCAGCAACTCAGGCTCAAAGTGGCTGGAGATGGGATAAAGCAGCTTGTCGTTTTTGTGGAACAGGTTGTGGTATTATGTTGGCTACAAAAGGGGAAGGGTTAAATAGAAAAATTGTTGCTGTAAAAGGTGATCCTGCTGCTCCGGTTAATAGGGGACTAAATTGCATCAAGGGTTACTTTAATGCCAAGATTATGTATGGTGCTGACAGATTAACCACACCACTTCTTAGAGTAAACGAAAAAGGTGAATTTGACAAATATGGTGAATTCAAGCCTATTAGTTGGAAAAGAGCTTTTGATGAAATGGAAAAACATATCAGATATGCTCTTAAAAAGAATGGTCCAGAAGCCGTAGCAGTTTTTGCCAGTGGTCAATACACTATCACAGAGGGTTACGCCGCTCAAAAAGTTATGAAAGCCGGTTTTAGAAGCAATGCTTTTGATCCAAATGCAAGACACTGCATGGCATCAGCTGTTGTCGGATTTTATCAAACATTTGGTATTGATGAGCCTAGTGGTTGCTATGATGATATTGAACTTACAGATACCATTATCGCATGGGGTTCGAATATGGCTGAAATGCACCCGATACTATGGTCAAGATGTACAGATAGAAAATTAAGTGATCCAAATCATGTAAAAGTCGTAAGTATTCAAACTTATACAAACAGAACTTGTGATTTAGCTGATGATACTATCATCTTTAGACCCCAAACAGATATGCTGATGTGGAACTATATAGCAAGAGAAATAGTTTACAATCATCCTGAATCAATCGACTGGGATTTTGTAAAAAAACATATTATTTTTGCTGCCGGTCCTGTAAATTTAGGATATGGCATGAGA